>CAUZRT010000192.1:0-6554 GCA_963582235.1 Lentisphaeria bacterium | reverse complement strand
GCTCCCTTTCAACCCGGGCCGACGCCGATAGATGCTGAATACCCTCCTGAATCGTTTCGGCGTCGTCGGTGACAATTGTCCGTGCCGCTTGCTCATACGTGATGATCACCGGTTTTTCCGCATCGGATGGTCCCAGCACCGACATCCGCAGGCCGATGGCAACGATAACCAGCACTGCGAGCCAGTATGGCGCCAACGGGTCGCGAGGCAGACTGTCCGGCGGCAGATTGAGAAGCATGATGACGAAAATAAGGAGCGTGACGATTGCCCCGGCATAAATGAGAACCTGAAGAATACTGATGACGCGGGAATCCAGCAGCCAGAAAAGCCCGGCAATGGACGCCAGAACCACGATCAGATACATGGCACAGTCGAGCGGGTTCCGTCGCGTGATCGCCAGAATGCCCGGCACCACGACCAGAACCGCCAGGATCCAGAATAAAATGATCTCCGTCATCGAGCGATCACCTCCTTAGTGGCTGACCGAAAACCCGCGATATCCCCGATTCGCGGCGGAGGCCCGCCGTCGCTCCAGCCTCAAACTCACGTCGGAGGGAGCCCCTTGGAGCGTCGGCGGACTCCGCCGACGGGTTTTCGTTCAGTCACTACTTAAACAACGCATCATAGCAGAACAACCATAGGCCGGTCAGAGCGACATTCGCAAGAGCCAGCGGCAGCATGACCTTCCACCCCAGGGTCATGACTTGATCGTAACGGAAACGCGGTACCGACCATCGCACCCACACGAATAGCCACAGGAAGAACAACACCTTTATCATGAAAAAACCGATCTGGAACAGGGCCACAATCGTTGGCCCCAGCCAGACCGGCCACCGATCGCTGTCCGAAAACCAGCACACGAGTCCCAGGACCAGCAGGCCGAATCCTTTCAAGGAAACGATCCCACCTAAAACCGCCGCCTCATGGTCGCGCAAGTCGCCCCAATACGGTTGGGATCGCCGTTTGTGAAAAAGACGGAAGAAGGCGAAAGCCAGTACCGCCGCCGGAATCGCTCCGGCAACACCCATGAAAAGCCCGACCGCATCCGGATGCTTCAACAGCGATTCGGTCGAGAAAAATGGAATCGACCAGCCCCCCAGAAAAAGCACCACAAGCAGCATCGCGCCGACGGTCATATTCACGTACTCCGCAAGAAAAAACAGGGCGAACCTCAGGCTCGAGTACTCGACGTGATAACCGGCTACGAGTTCGCTTTCGCCCTCGGCCAGGTCGAATGGCGTCCGGTTCGTTTCCGCGAAAATACACGTCAGAAACAGAACGAAGGACAACGGCTGCAGGATAATCCCCCACCGCGGAATAATGAATGGAAACGGCCATATCGCCGTGTCCTGGTACTTGACGAGCGCCTGCGGCTCTAAACTGCCCGCGATCATCACTATGCCGACAATGCTGAGCCCCAGCGTCAATTCATAGCTGACCATCTGAGCGCCTGCCCGCAGGCTGCCGAAAAGACCGAATTTGCTGTTGCCCGCCCACCCCGCAAGCATGATCGAAAACGTACTGAACGATGCAATCGCCAGTATCCACAAAACGCCGGCATCCAGCTTGAGAACCTGGAAATTCAGGTCCTCGAGCCCCGCAACCCCGCGAAACAAATCGGGGCTGGCGAACGGGATCACCGCGAAGGTCGTGAAGGCGACGACGGTACCGAGAAACGGCGCCAGGAAAAAATAGAACCGGTTGGCCGACGCCGGGACAATGTCTTCCTTGAAGGCAAGCTTGATGGCATCCGCCAGATTGTGCAGCGCACCCATCAGCCGCAGCCGCAAAGGTCCGACCGCTATTACCGCGCGATTGGGACCGAGGCGGTCCTGGATAAACGCTGACCCTTTGCGCTCGAACCACACCATCATCGGTACAATATTCAGCAGGACCACGACGACCACGGCGGCAATGACAATGATGTTGATATACGGGTACAATTGCATTGGCGTCTGGTACGGGTCGGCAACGAGTTGTCTCAGGTGCAGGTCGCGGATGGGCAAGGTGTCCCCGATTGCTGTCCCATCAGGCGTCTTCCTGTGTCTCGGCTTGGCCGGCGCCCGGAC
This sequence comes from Lentisphaeria bacterium, assembly GCA_963582235.1. Taxonomy (GTDB): domain Bacteria; phylum Verrucomicrobiota; class Lentisphaeria; order JABSQK01; family CAJWLW01; genus CAUZRT01. The sequence continues at coordinate 4,485 of CAUZRT010000192.1, read as the reverse complement.
GCTGCTTGGGATTCACGCCCTGAGCATGGGTCTGGAGAGGAACGCCGTCATGGCTCGTCTTGGCGGTAAGATCGTTGATATCGAGAATCAGATCCCGGCGCGTGTATTCGGCCATCACGGTTTCTCCTGAGTCCATACGGATAGCATCGCAGGGGCAAACTTCAACGCAGAAACCGCAGAAAACGCAACGTAGTTCGTCGATTTCGAACTTCGCCGGACGTTTCTCAATGACGTCGTCGCCCTTGTCTATCGCCTCGATGTGAATGCAGTTCGCCGGACACACCGTCGAGCACAGGTAGCATGCCGTGCAGCGGGGCGTGCCGTCGTCACGCAGCGTCAATCGATGGGTGCCGCGATAGCCTTCGGGTACGACCTTCTGCTCCTCGGGATAGCTGATCGTCTGCAGACCCTTTTCGTGCGCCAGAATGTTGCGGATGAGATGCCGGATTGTAATGAGCAATCCCTTTACAATCTCGACAAAGTACACGCGCACGAAAAATGAAATCGAATTTCGTGAAACGTTTTTTTCTTCGCTCATTGTTAGGTTCCCGCTTCAGCCGAAGGACGCCCGGCTGGATTTTGAAGCCAACGGAGCGGCAAAGGATTGCCACATCTCCATCCCCTGGATAGGCGGTGATCCTTTCCCGCCATTCGGTTGTCTGAGCCGGCCCGTTCTGAACACTGATCATCACGTGACCCGTTGGCTGACGGATGGCTGATCACTATCCCCTTATCCACTCCAAGTCAGTCTCGCATGGCCGCCGATCGACGACAGTTCCGCCTCCGTCGGCTCGCCATTGAGTAGCAGGCCCAAATTGCCGAGCTCTTTCCAGCGCATGCCGGGCCGGTCAAGATGTGCCCCGGCCAACGCCGTAAACGCCTCTTTCTGAGTCGTAAAGCCGAGGGTCGTTTCCAGCGCCTCGGCAATACCGACCGCAATTTCAACTCCGCTCAAATTTTCCAGCGGCGCATCGAACGCCTTGTGCGCGCGTTGCACACGCATTTGCCGATTGACAAATGATCCACTTCGCTCCATATGCTCGTTCAGCGGCAGCACCAGTTTGCAGTCCGACGGCATCAACGAGTTATGCGCCGTTGCCAGATACAAGTTATCGACACCTGCAAATGTCTTGATCTGCTCTTCCTTGAAATCCCCGACAGCGAGCACCAGGCCGGCGGCATCAAGCATATCGTCCGTGAGTGGATCGAAGCCAAACTGATCAAGCCCGTGACCGTTCGGGCCACGCTCGATGGCAAAGCGGCTCTCACTTTGCGCGAACCGGCGCCCGCCGGCACTTTCGAACACCGTTTTCAGCGCGTACGCCTCTTCCAGTGTCACGCGGTTGTCCACAACCAGCAAAAGTCGTTCCGCCGCCGCATTCCGAACCGCATCTGCCAACACCGACACGGCCTCGTCATTCTCCATAACGATGTCCCCCTGAATGGCGCTCATAAAACGATCCGCCTGCCAGTCCTTGCAAGCCAGACGGCTCACGTCCTTCACCCAGACTCCGTTGATTCCATTGTGCCGGCGCGGCATGATCCGATAGATCTTGCCGTCCCGGTGTTCGATCAGAATGTTGTCGCCGGTATCGCGAAGGCCGCAGACAGATTTGGTCTTTTCTAGGAACCACACCCGCTTGCGAAAACGGAACTCGCTTGACGTCAGCGCCCCGACCGGGCAGATGTCCGTCAGACACAGCTGGTATTCACCGGTGAGTTCCTGCCCCGGAAACATGATGACTTTGCTCGGCGAACCACGACCGCCGATGTAGAGCTCCTCCTTCCCTTCGACCTCACGGCAAAAACGGACGCAACGGTCGCACAAAATGCACCGTTCGTTGTCGAAGACAATCAAATCACTGAGATTCGTTGCCTTGACGCCCTTGCCAAGCTTGCCCACGTCATCGGTCAGACGACTTTCGTACAGACCGTGATCCTGATAATAGTCCTGAAGCAGACACTCACCCGCCTTGTCGCAGATCGGGCAGTCGAGGGGATGATTCAAAAACAGAAATTCCAGGACCTCTTCGCGCATCTTGAGCACATTGTCGTTCTTCGTGCTCACCGTCATCCCCTCGGTCACTTGTTCATTGCAGGCGATCGTCGGCATCGGGCCGCGTCCCGCGTCGACATCAACCAGACACATGCGGCAGTTGCCGCTGACCTGTAGGTCCGGATGCCAGCAATAGTGCGGGATCTCGATTCCCAGCAGGGCGACCGCCTGAATCAAGTTCAGACTCGCATCACATTCGAGTTCCTGATCGTCAACTGTGATTTTGACTGTCGGCATTGATGAATGGCTTATACGTTTTGAACTAAGGTTGCGCGACTACCGAACCCGTACACGGTCACACCCCCTCCACTCACGTCGTGGCGCCGACCGCGGCTGCGTCAACCGTTGAAGCTTCGCCCCCCGCCCCCTCTATGTACGCCTCAAACTCGCTGCGAAATTTGGTTATGTAAGACTGCAGCGGCCACGCAGCCGCGGTCGCCAACGCACAGATCGTCTTCCCGTCCATGCCGTCGGCGATATCCAGCAGAAGATCGAGGTCGCTGGCTATGCCCTTGCCGGCAATGATCCTATCGAGAATCGTCGCGGCCCACGGGCATCCCTCACGGCACGGCGTGCATTGGCCGCACGTTTCATGGGCAAAAAAATGCGTGACGTTGGCCAACGCCTTGACAATATCCGTATCCTCGTCCATAACGATGATGGCCCCGGAACCGAGCATGGATCCCGCATCCGCGATCGACTCGAAATCAAGTCGCATGTCCTGCACTTCAGCCGCTGTCAAGAGCTTCGCACTGGCACCGCCCGGAATCACCGCCTTCAGTTTCTTACCGTCGCGGACGCCGCCGGCGATGTCGTTGAGAAATTCCATGAACGGAATACCCAGCGGCACTTCATACATACCCGGCCGGTTCACATGCCCGCTGATGTTAAACAGTTTTGTACCCGGCGACCTGGCGCTCGTGTATTCGTCGTAGCGCAGGTTCGCATGCGCCTCCGCACCGTTCTCGACAATCCACGGAACCGCTGTCAACGTCTCGACATTGTTAATAATGGTCGGCCCGCCGAAGGCACCCACAACAGCCGGAAACGGCGGCTTCAGGCGCGGAAACCCTTTCTTGCCTTCGAGCGACTCGAGCAAGCCGGTCTCCTCGCCACAGATGTAAGCGCCGGCGCCGGAATGCACGGTTACGCGACACGAGAAATCCGCGCCCATCACCTTATCGCCGCAGATGCCCGCGGCTTCGGCTTCCGCCACCGCCTCGCGGATCCGCGTCATCGGCAGGTTGAACTCACCACGAACGTAGATGTAACAATCATGGATATTATTCGCCCAGCAGGTAATGAGGCATCCCTCGATCAACCGGTGCGGATCCAGTTCAAGCAGGTAGCGATCCTTAAAGGTGCCCGGTTCGCTCTCATCTGCATTGACGACCAGATACCGTGGCTTGTCCGATTCTTTTGGCAGAAAGCCCCATTTCAGACCGGTCGAAAAACCAGCGCCGCCGCGCCCGCGCAAACCGGACTGCTTGACCATATCGACAAGCGCATCCGGCGCCATCTGCAGGGCGCTCTCGAGCATTCGGTAACCGCCGTGCGCCTTGAACACCTCGAGCATGTGCGAATCCGGAATGCCGAAATTGCAGGTGTGATTCGGCCTGTCGGTCTGGCGCGCCGATTCATAGGTCTGGGTGCGGTCGAAAAGACGCGGTCGATCGACTTCTTCCCAAGCATCTCGCCGGAGTTTTTTCAGCATTTCATCGATTGCCGCTTCGTCGAGATACTCGAAGTAATCACCCAGCTCCTCACCCGGCAGCGATCGCTGCGTCACATCTACGGAAACCAAGGCCATCGGACAGGAGCCACAGGCGGCCAGACATTCCGCCATACCAAGCGTAAAAAGGCCGTCCGGTGTCGTCTCCCCGACCGAGATCCCCAACTTCTTCTCTAGTAGTGTGATGATGTCGCCGGCCCCGGCTAAATGGCAGCTGATTGACTTGCAGACCTGGATGTGATAACGGCCCACCGGCCTCTTGTTATACATCGTATAAAAGTCGGCGACGGATTTTGCCCGCACCGGTGACACGGGCACCGCGTCAGCCACGGCCTGCAGGACCGCGTCGGTCAACGTACCCCACCGGCGTTGCGCCATCCACAGGGCCGGCAGCAACAGCGCTTCACGCGTCGGATAACGTGCCGCCAGCTCATCCAGCTCGGCCAGCATCTCGGCGCTGAATGCGATCTGCTCCTCTACAACCGCCGGAGTCGTTTGGTCTGTCTCTGTCGTCATTTCTTGAAATCACACGAGTGTCGCCCGGTCACCATGGGCAATCTCAGCGGTCAAGTTCGCCGGCGATGATGTTGATCGTGCCGAGCGTTGTCACACCGTCCGCGATCAAACCGTCTTCGATCATGCGGGAAAACCAACTGTATATATAGAAACACGGCGGGCGGACTTTTATACGGTACGG
>CAUZRT010000191.1:0-6666 GCA_963582235.1 Lentisphaeria bacterium | reverse complement strand
GATCCGAACACCCAGAACAATTTCAGCCGCTACGAGCCGCCGATGACCGTCGTCGAAAAGTCTTACGCCGATCAGGAAGCCGTACTCGAAGAAAACATCGAAACCGACGAAGCCCGAGCCCAGGACTTGCTGCAGGCATTCTTCCAAAACAGCATCATTACCGAAGCCCCTGACGACGCCGGCCGCTTTGATCCTGAGCTGCTTTTCGAGGTCCTCGACATGACCCGGGACCATTCCTTCATGACACGTCTAGCCGCCATCGACAATACATATATAGTCGAGTTCGTCGCTTTGAAACGATCCTTCCATAGCCGCCATCTCCTCGGTACCGACGAACTCGGACGCGACGTCCTGATGCGTCTGCTCTACGGCACGCGCATCTCCATCACGGTCGGCCTGCTGGTGGCGGTCATCTCCGGACTCATCGGTCTCATTATCGGCAGCATCGCCGGTTATCACGGCGGCATTATCGATGCCATTCTCATGCGCGTCACCGACGCTCTGTTCTCCCTGCCGATGATCCCGTTGCTGATCATCTTTGCCGCCGCCGACCTGGGCAAGCTGCCGCTGATCGGACTGCTCCTCCCGGACGAGCGGCAGAGCATGGCAAAGATGGTGCTGATCCTCTGTTTGTTCTCGTGGATGACCGTCGCGCGGCTGGTGCGCGGCAGTGTCCTCGAAATCAAGGAACAGGAGTTTGTCCTCGCCGCGCGGACCGTCGGCGCCACGGACTGGCGCATCATTGTTCAGCACATGGTGCCGAATGTATTGGGGCCGTTGCTGGTGGCGGTCACGCTCGGAGTCGGCAGCGCCATTCTTTTCGAGGCTGCCCTCAGTTTTCTCGGCCTCGGTATTCAGCCGCCGACGCCGAGTTGGGGCAATATGCTGACCAATGCGCAGGAACTGATCTACGAAGCACCCCTGCTCGCCATCCTCCCCGGCATGCTGATCTTCATCACCGTAATCAGTTTTAACTTCGTCGGTGACGGCCTTCAGGACGCCGTCGACCCCAAAGCCATCCGGCGCTGAAGCGGAATTGGATTACCGGATAAACACACGAAACGACGCGAGAGACAGCTAGCAAAATAATTATTTTATAGATCCGTTTTTCATTCGCCTTGCCGGCCTGTGGTCGCGTTACCACGGAACATGCGTTACTATTATCCGGTCGCTTGTGACAAAACAGTCAGGATGCCTGTTTTACAATGTTGTCTGCTCCGCCCATGAGAATCCATCCACTTCTCCTGATCATTCTGCTGTCGTTAATCCCGCTCCGCGCCAAGGCACAGCCGAACAACCCGTACCCGGCAGGCGAGAACGATGAAGCGATCTATTACAGTTCGTTCATGGAACGGCCCAAGTATCTCGATCCGGCAACGGCGTACAGTTCCGATGAATACGGCTTCATCGCCCAAATCTACGAACCCGTCGTTCAGTATCATTACCTGCGGCGTCCCTATGAGCTGGTCCCGCTCACGGCCGCGGAATTACCGAGTTGCATATACTACGATAAAACCGGCAATGTCCTACGCGCCGATACGCCGGCGTCACAAGTGGCCAGGGCTGAGTGGACCATTCGCATCAAGCCCGGCATCCGCTACCAGAATCATCCGTGTTTCGCACAGTATGATGACGGCGCCTATCGCTATCACAGTGTCAGCCAAGAGGACATGCGCGGCTTCCGCGACCTGTTTGATTTCGCCGATACCGGAACGCGGGAACTGACGGCTGCCGACTACGTCTACCAGATCAAGCGCCTGGCCGACGGCCGCAATCGGTGCCCAATTTTCGCGCCGGTTGTCGGCGAGTTTATCCTCGGTATGACGGAGCTGACCCAGGCCGTCGAACAATACCTGAACCAGGAACGCCAACGTCGCGAGCGGGAAGCCAAGGCGCGCGGCGCCGTGTTTTTCAATCGCGAAGACGACGAACGCGCCAATCCGATCATTATCGATTATGCCGATATCCCCTGCCCAGGCGTCGAACTGATCGACAATACCAGTTACCGGATCGTCCTCAAGAAAAAGTACCCGCAGTTCATATACTGGCTGGCCATGCCCTTCTTCGCACCGATGCCATGGGAGGCGGTCGCATTCTACAGCCAGGGTCCCATGGTTGAGCGTAACATCATTCTCAACTGGTACCCGGTTGGCACCGGCGCCTACCGGCTGGCCCAATACGAACCGAATTACCGCGTCGTCCTCGTCGCCAACGAAAATTTTCGCGGTGAGCAGTATCCGTCGACCGGTGAACCGGATGACGCCAGCCACGGCCTGCTTGCCGATGCGGGACGCCCCTTGCCGCTGATCCGCAAGGCGGTTTACAGCAAAGAAACCGAGTCCACACCGCGCTGGAACAAGTTCCTGCAGGGTTACTACGATAGTTCGAGCATATCCAGTGACAATTTCAGTCAGGTCATGGACTTCACCCGCGGCGCCGGCAATCTGAGCGAACGCATGCACAAGCTCGGCATCAACCTTGTCCAGTCCGTGGACACCACCGTTTTCTATATCGGCTTCAATATGGACGACCCGGTCGTCGGCGGTGTCGACGAGACAAAATGCAAGCTGCGGCAGGCCATCAGCATCGCCATCGATCGGGAGCAATACATTCAGATTTTCATGAACGGACGCGGCATCGCTGGACAGGGCCCCGTTCCGCCGGGCATCTTCGGATATCGGGACGGCAAGGACGGCATCAATCCGTTTGTGTACGTTTGGGACGACACCGCCTCGCAACCAATCCGTCATCCCATCGAGCGCGCCCGCAAACTGCTTGCCGAGGCTGGATATCCCGACGGCATTAGTGTCAAGGATCGCAAGCCGCTCGCGGTCTTTTACGACGCCGTCAAACGTTCCGGTAACGCGACGTACAAGGACTGGTTGAAGAAGCAGATGGCTAAGCTTGGTGTGTCACTGGAAATCCGGGAGACCGATTACAACCGCTTTCGTGAAAAGATGTCGACCGGATCATACCAGATGTTCTCCTGGGGCTGGAACGCGGACTATCCCGATCCCGAGAATTTTCTCTTCCTTCTATACGGACCCAACAGCCGGACACGATTCAAAGGAGAGAATACCGTCAACTATGCGAATCCCAAATTTGACCGGCTCTATGGGCGCATGTCGGTCATGGCGAACGGTCCGAAACGGCAGGAAATCATTGACCGCATGCTGGCGCTTGTCCGCCACGATGCCCCGTGGGAATTCGGATTTTATCCAGAGTCCTATGTCTTGTATCATGATTGGCTGGAGAACAGCAGGCCGAACAAGATGGCGAATAATACCCTGCAATACATTGACGTCGATCTTGACAAGCGCCGCGCCTTCCGCGCCGAACGAAACAAGCCGAGGCTGGGGGTCGTTCTATTTGCCGCCCTCGGCGTTACTGCCTTGGCCCTACCCGGTATTATCTGGGCGGTGAGACGGGAGACTAGGAACTAGGAACTGGGAACTTGTTGGAGCGTAGCGAAAATCCGTCTTCAGGCGGAAAACTGGAAACTGGACTTCCTGATCCTCGAACACTGAACCCATAAACACCGAACCGAAGGCAACGTCCCGAAGTCACCGGCGCGGCAACGGATTGTCGCATCTCCATACCTTGGACATGCGGTGACCCTTCACCGCCGGCTCGTCCTGAACTCTGAATCCGATGTAGTCCCGGACGCGGGACTACGCCGCGGCAAGCCCTGAACACCCATGTGGACCTACATCATCCGCCGTATCCTCTATGCGATCCCGATTCTGGTCTGTGTCAACGTGTTTACGTTCGCCCTTTTTTTCTTTGTAAACACGCCCGACGATGTCGCGTATTTCGTCCTCGGGGATCGTCATGTCAAGCCCGTCGCCGTCTACAGATGGAAGCACGAACACCAGTACCACCTGCCGAGACTCCTCAATCTCGAAGATCGCATCGTCGTTTTTGCGGCGGCTGACGCTCTGCCGAACGTTGTCACTGATCAATTGGACGGCTATAGCGTCGAGTTCATCAGCCTGCAGGCGGTTGGCGACGAGCGCCGGGCTGAAATCAACCAGGGCCGCATTCGGTCGCGTACCCGCACGATCAAAGGCAACGTTATAGTCGTGGTGATTCCAGATGGGATCAGCGCGGAAACGGCGAAATTTATGGCAAGCGAAATACTGGTGAAGGCCGTTCCGTTTCTCGTCGTTGACACCGGTAGTGACAACGCGCGTGAGATCTTTCCCGACGCGGTGATCGGCGTCATCCATGCGGACGGGCTGCGCGAAGCTGTCGATCGTGAACAGGTGGGCGGCCTCAGGGTCGTCACCGAGACGTTGTTCTTCAAGAAGTCGGTACAACTATTCTGGTTTTCATTCGGTAAATCCGACCGCGAAAACGTTGACATCGGGTACCAGATAAAATCGCGCATGGGCGCCTCCTTGATGATCACCGTACCGGCGTTTTTTCTCGGCCTTGCACTGAATATTGTGATCTCGATGATCGTTGCGTTTTGTCGCGGCTCCTACATCGATCGCGGTGTTCTCATCGTCTGCATCGCGCTGATGTCCATTGTCTTACTTTTCTACATTTTCAGCAGTCAGCTGTTGTTCGGAAAATGGCTAAAACTGTTTCCAATTTCCGGTTATCAGCCCGGCTTCGACGCGGTACGGTTCATCCTTCTTCCCGTCATCATATCGGTTTTCGCGGGCGTCGGACCGGGTGTGCGGTTTTACCGAACCGTGTTTCTCGAGGAGGTCAATCGCGATTATATACGCACGGCACGGGCGAAAGGCTTGGGCGAACCCGTCGTCCTTTTCAAGCATGCGCTCAAGAATTCCATGCTCCCGATTCTCACCAATGCCGTGGTCGTCATACCAACGCTATTTATCGGCAGCCTGCTGCTCGAGAGTTTCTTTGCCATCCCGGGACTTGGCGGTTTCACGCTCGAAGGCATCCAAGCTCAGGATTTCCGAATTGTCGGCTCAATGGTCTACCTCGGTTCGTTTCTTTACATCGTCGGGCTCATCCTCACCGATATCAGCTATACGCTTTTCGATCCACGCATACGGCTGGAGTGACTCATGCAATTCGCTGTACTCACAACCGACATATTCTTGTTGCTCTTCATTATTTTCATCGGTGCGTTTGTGATATACGCAAGCCGTAAAACGTACTACCGTGAGGTCGGCCGCCGGATCATGAACAACAAGACGGTCCTGCTCTCCCTCGGCGTCATCACGCTTTACACCGGCCTTGCCATCCTCGACTCGATCCATTTTCAACCGGCGAAAGTGACGGCCAATGGCGATGTCCTGACGGACGCCGAGGGCACCGTGGTTTACGAAGAAATTCGTTCCGTCCTCGACACGCTGATGGCGGCAATGTACGGCGGCGTCCGCATAGAGAACCAGCGTATCGTTACCAATTTCGAAGTGAGCTACTCGAAACCCCTGGCCCGATCCGCCTTTGACAAGAAGATCATCACCGACCCTGAGAGCGGTCGGACGCGCCTCGAATCGCAGCCGCTGGTGGCCCCCCGTAAACATTGGCTGGGAACCGACAAGGCCGGCGGTGACATATTCTATCAGATCGTCAAGGGCGTCCGTACCGCCATCATCGTTGGTCTGGTTACGACGCTCATCGCCCTTCCCTTTGCCATCATACTCGGCATCCTCGCCGGTTACTTCGGGGGCCGAATCGATGATTTCATACAATTCATTTATACGACCATCTCCTCCATTCCGAGCATTCTTCTGATCGTCAGCCTGATCATGATTATCGATTCGAAACTCAAGGCCATATCGGTTGAGAGGATCATCTGGCGCGATGACGTCCGGGTCTTCGGCATCTGTTGCATACTCGGCCTGTTGGGCTGGGCACATCTATGCCGGCTGCTGCGTGCCGAGACGCTCAAGATTCGCGAGCTCGACTACGTGCAGGCGGCGCGCTCCCTCGGCGCTGGGCATCTATCGATCATTCTCCATCATATTCTACCAAACGTGACCCACATCATCCTCATTTCCTTCATCCTCAATTTCAGTGGTCTGGTCATGGTCGAAGTCATTCTCTCGTATATCAACATCGGCGTGCCGTCGACGGTGGCGAGTTGGGGCCGGATCATCGACGGCGCTCGCGCCGAGTTGGGTCGCGACCCGATGGTCACCTGGCCGGTCTGGAGTTCATTCATGGCCATGTTCCTTCTCGTGCTGGCCTTCAATCATTTTGGCGACGTCGTTCGCGACGCGCTCGATCCCCGACTGCGCAAGTCGTGAAAATTTTTGACTGCAAAAGTTTTTATTTATGACGTTGTGTATAATTCCAAACACGGGTTGAAAGTTGAACACCAGCCAACACAAATCCACTACCGAGACTATTCTCGACGTCCGCAATCTGAAGGCCTACTTCAACACGCCGGAGGGCGTTGCGCGGGCCGTGGATAACGTCTCGTTCAGCATCCGCAAGGGCGAAGTTTTTTCCCTCGTCGGCGAGTCCGGCTGCGGCAAATCGGTCACTGCCCTGGCGATCATGCGACTGCTGCCGCAACCGACCGGTTATATCGCCGGTGGTGAGATTCGACTCGACGGTCAGGACCTCCTGGCACTGCCGGCCCATGCGATGCGGACAATTCGCGGTGCCCGCATCTCGATGATCTTTCAGGAGCCGATGACGTCGTTGAATCCCGTCTTTACCATTGGCGACCAGGTG
>CAUZRT010000190.1:0-6673 GCA_963582235.1 Lentisphaeria bacterium | reverse complement strand
AACGGCGCCAACAGCGAGATCTTCATGCTGCCGTTTTTGGCGGGCGCCTTTCTCGCCCTGCAGCGATACAATGTCACGCGCTCGATCCGGCCGTTATCGTGCTGTTATCTCCTGGTGACGCTCGCCTTTTTAATCAAGCAGGTTTGTCTGCCATTTTTTCTGGTGCCGCTGTTCTTTATTCCATGGGATCAATGGCGCAACGCGAAGCGGATCGTCCCGTTGTTGATCGGCGTTGGTGCGTTGGTTATCCTGATGCATGGGGTCGTCTATGGCATTTGCGGCTACAGCCCTGGATTTCTGTTTGGGCAGGCGCTGCAGAATACCAGGTACTTGGCGAATGACGCCGGCAATTCCCACCTGGCACCCATACGAACGGCGCTGCTGTTTCCATTCGCCGCGGCGATCCGGCCGCTCCTGCCGATAACCCTGTTCGGTGGCATCGGCCTGCTGTGGCTGGTGATCAGCCGCCGGCTTCGCTCTGATGTTATGTTGCTGGTTTCGCTGGTCGCCGCGGTGCTGTCGGTGGCCTTACCGGGCAAGAACTTTCCGCATTATTACATTGTCAGCCTGCCGTTCATTCTGCTGGCGGTGGCCGGGGTCATGAGTGTATGGCGGCGGCGGACGCAATTCGTCGTGACCGGGATGCTGATTGTGTTTCTGGGTGTGGTTTCAGGTGTGCGTTACTTCGGCAAGAGCCCGGTCGAGATCAGTTTCGCCAAGTACGGATCGGCTTGGTTCCTCCAGGACCGTTACATCGGCGAGCAGCTTCGGGATCAGGGGTTGACCGGGAAGCGGATCTATGTCGACGGCTCGCATCCCGGCATCTATTTTTACTCGAACAATCTGCCGGCGACCCGATACTTCGTGGCATGGACGTACGTGGCCATGAAGATCACCACGTTTGGGGAAGTGTTCGCGCAGCTCGTCGCCGCGCAGCCGGCGGCCTGTGTTCTCATGAATCCGCTGGATTCGCCGCTGGTGAACGATACCTTTCGTTCGTGGCTGGCGACGAATTACGTCTTTGTGCGCGACATCGCTGGCGCCAAGCTGTATCTGCCGCGGGGGGAAGAGAAAACTACAGATGAGAACTGATGTGTGTGGGGTGGGTGGGTGGGATTCTCAGTGTGGAAGGTGCGACGGTGAACAATCAGTTGCGATTACGAATCGGTCAATGGACGGGCGAAAGACCCACGAATGTAATCCCACGTGTTTTTGCGGAGTCCGCAAAAACATAGATTGGAAAAAAATTAGGCAACGGATGGCAGAGCAATCCCACGGATGAGGAAGGAGGGCTTTTGGATCGGCGGAGACAGGGTCGACCCTTTGACCCCTTCGACCCCGTCGGCAGGCTCAGGGCAAGGCCGGCGATTCTATTGCGATTCAACCATCCGATTCAACCCCACCGGGGTTGCATACATCAACCCAGAGTAAACACCCCTGGGTTGATCTGTAGATCATTTCCTCTCGCCGCTGCCCCCGCCGATTTCCAGTATCCAGTTTCAAATTAATGTCGTTCTGCCTGTCTTTTGTGCTTTTTGTATTTTTTGTGGCTATCCGTTACTCCGTTGTTTCGCCGGCCGTAGATCCATTATCACCATCAACACGAGGAGCACAAGACCGACGCCGGCGGCACGGAGTCCGGTGTAAAGCAGGGCAGGGCGGAAGCGCATGGTGACCCGCCGGTCGCTGGGATTGACAATGACACCGCGGCCGATGCCGTCGAATAGCGGCAGAAGCTCCCGTTCCACGCCGTCAACCTTTACCTGCCAGTCCGGCGACCAGCGGTCGGCGAGAACGAGGAGACGTGGGTGTTGGACCGTGACCCCGATGCCAATGCGTTCATAGCCGTCATACTCGAATGTAACCGTTTCGCCGGCGGAGATCGCCGGACCATCGAGTTCGGGGGCAAGGCTTGGCCGACAGAGTGCGGTCTGGTGTAAGTCGATGTCGCCGAGTCCATCCAGCGGCGCATCGGCGTGCTGCAATCGGCGAGCCAGCCGAAGTCGTGGCAGCGGCTCGGGCACGGAATGGAGCTGCTCAATGCCATAGGCCTTGGCGACGGACGTCAGGCGCAGATGGTGGACCGTCTGATTCGACTTTTTCTCACCGAACAGGTCCAATGGCTCGGGAACGGCTATGCCCAGGTAGCCGTTGGCCATGTACCAGCCGTCCAGCCACGGCTCGTTCAGCTTCGATACCCGACGGAAGTTGTGATCCCGGGACTTCATTTTTTTTTGTGCCGCCGAGACTTCGGCCACAGGCATCTGGCGTCGCTGCAGGAGTGTCGGCAGCGACCAGACACCGACGTCGATAACACAGCATACCGTCAACAGTGCCAGGGCAAGATTGCGCCACGGCCTCTGCCGAACGTACAGCAAAATAGATAGAAAGACGGCGACGGCCAGGAGCGGACCGACGATGAGACAGGCGAGAGCGCTGAACGGATAATGAATGCCGGAAACGGTAAGGGCATCGCGGGTCGCTGCCACACAGAGCACGGCAATGGCGGCGGGAATCGGCAGGCAGAGGCGCAGCCACGGGACGGGCCGGGCGGTTGCGGACTCCGCATCGGTATCAAACAGATGAAACATTACGGCGACGATTATCGAGAGCACAGCGATCACACCGGCCAGATAACGGACAGGCGCACGGAATTGCGAGACCAGCGGCAGGTAACGGATAAGCTCGTTGACGCCGCCGCAACGGCCGAGGGCCAGTAGAACGAAAAGAAGAATGGTGACACCGGCGATAATCAGGGTGGACCGGTGCCGGCGATGAAAGATACGGCCTCGGAACAGGATCAGGCCGAAGTAAATGACAGAGAGTGAGGCGAGCCCGAGATAGGCAGGAAACTCTTCGTCCGACGTGAAGTAGACCTGACCGGTTTCCGGCGTCGTGATGCGGTCGCCGGCGATCCGGTCTTTGTAGACGAACGGTGACAGGTTGCTGAGAATGGCGGCGGGCGGGAGGGAAAAGTTGTTGCGCTCGGCGGCCGACAACGAACCCCGGGGTGACTCTCTGACATAGGCAGCGGTGGGCAGCAGTTGCGGCAGTCCGAGAAGGAGGCCCGCGATGGTGGCGAGGAGGAGCAGGGCGAGGCGTTTGAGTACTTTTTTGTCGATTAAGTGAACGATTAAGGATCGTTTGCGCGCATTCCGGTGCTCGTCAGCGATCATCCGCCCATTCGCGTTGCGGTCGATGGGGCGCGCAACAACGAGATACACCAGGTAAGCGGCCACCGCGAGGGCATTGATCCAGACCATTTGCGGATGACCGAGGAGGAGCATGGATGCAACCAGCAGGGCGAGGCCCGCGGCGAAGCGCCACGGGCGTCGCCCGCGAAAACAGCGATCAAGGCAGAACAGCACGAACGGCAGATGCGCATGGACCCAAACCATGTTCAAATGGGACTGGTGCCCGATCATGAAGACAGAAAAGGCGAAGAGGCCGGCGCCGGTGAGCGCCGCCCGCGGCGTCAGGCGCAGGCCGGCGCCGAGAAACAGAGCCATGCCGAGCAGTGCGACGGGAATGTAAAGGAACATCTCGAGAAGGATCGCGACGTCGAGCGGGAGAAATCTGTAAACCAGAATGTGGACGGGATGCAGCAGCCCGGCCTGCCCCTCGCCAAGATGGTTGTGGCCGCGGCAGAGGAAGGGATTCCAGAGGCCGAGCTCATGCTGTTCCAGGCAAAGGCTGTAAAAGGCACGAAAGGGCAGGAACTGCTCGCGCAGATCGTACTGGGCGTAAACCCGGCCGGAGAAAATGGGTCGGACGACGACGAGAGACAGGCAGCACAGCGCGACGAGGAGAAGCAGGTTTCTCGTAAGAATCTGTATCAATCTGTACCTGCCGCGTGCCTGGCTATTAATGCCTGACCGAAAACCCCGATTGGGGTACCCGCTTGACTGGCACGGCCACCATATGTTGCGGTTAGCCAGCTAGTCTGACGTGTGCTGCCGCCCGCATGGGCGACTTTGGAGTGCGGCGAGCCGCCGCACTCCAAAGTCTGACCGGTGCACGGCCAGGCAGGTGAGGCACCATATGTTGTGGTCACGCCAGTCAACTGAATACCCTGGTTCTGTCACGATAAGACGCACACGCGCTGGCGTACAACCCCATCGTAAACCCCGTCGAATTTCCTTTGTCAGTTAACCCGGGCGTGAACCCCATCGCATTCCGGATCGATTGGGTGCTGAAGCTCGCCAATAGGCGACTGGGTTTACGACAGAGTTCACGATAGGGTTGAGGATCGGCGGAGTTTACGAGAAACGTTCACGAATAGGGTCGCGGAATTCGCAGTTTAACGATATGTGAATATTCGAATCGTAGACAGAACAAGGCTGATGGAGGCAACGGCGAGTACGCCACGCCTCATCGCCGCGATAACCCCTGATTTTTATGACGTGGCGCCCCATGATCCCGCATGCGCTCACCATGTCCGACAAATTTCCGGCTGAACACCGTGCATGTATTGGCGGCGAGCGGATGCCGGTGCTTGCGCGCCAGGCAAGCCATACGGTGTCCAGCAATCATGATTATGGGTAACGATAAGCGCACGCGGGATGGGTATCGCAATGTTCAGTCAGCCCAAAACGGTAAGTCGGTTTCGGCGTACAGCAAGGACGGTGGTACCGAGGACCGGACGCTCACATTCGATGGCCGCAAAACCAAGTTGGATTTGCCGAAAATCGGTACTGACGTTCGCTACCACAGGCAGGATGCCTGCCATCCGTCAGCCGACGGATCACGTTCCACGTGTCAATCCATCGGCTGACGAACCGCGTGATGCTACGGTGGGCAAGTCCAACCAAGTTTTGCGGTCATCGCTCATATTTCATACCGGTCCAGGAGGTTCTCGCGAGACTTTTTCTTTGCCGTCTCGCGTTGCTCCCGGAGAATCGCGTCGTAGCGCGGCTTTTTGGGATTGCGGTAGATCAGACCGAGATAGGTCTTGAAGTTCTCCGCGACCCGCAGGGCACTGGCCAGGTCGGTGGGATCGTGGGGTACGGCGTTGCCCTGATCGGCAACACGTTTGTCGGGCGGCACACCGTCATCGGAGACCAGAAAATTCAACCAATCGTACTCTTTGTGGGTGAAAGCCGCCTTGTCATAATGCGGGCAGCGCTGGGAAATATGAACAAAGGAGAAACCTTGATGTTCCGCGGCGAGCCGCAGGGTATTGCCGAGGTGGTCCATCATCCAGTCGGCCGAGTTGGCGACGAAGGAGGCCCCCATTCCGAGGGCGAGGCGGATGGGATTCAACGGATCGAGGTAGGTGCCCTGGGGCTGGGTGTTGGTGACATGGCCCTTGCGCGTCGTCGGCGATGTCTGGCTCTTTGTCAATGCGTAAAGCTCATTGTTGAACAAAAGGAATATGCAGTTGATGTTCTTGTTGATGCCGTGCAGAAGGTGATTGCCGCCGATACTGAGGGCGTCGCCGTCGCCGGATTCGATGAAGATGTTGAGATCCGGCCGCGTCAGAACGAGGCCGGTGGCGATTGGAATGGCGCGGCCATGGATGCCGTGGAGCCCGTAGGTGTTCAAATAATTCGGGGTCCGGCCGGAGCATCCGATGCCGGAAACATGGACGGTCTGGGCCTGGGGCATCTGCTCGGTAACCATGAATCGTTTCAAGGCCATGAGAATGCCGAAGTCGCCACAGGCAGGGCACCAGCGCGGTCCTTCGGTGACCAGGGACTTCATGGTCACCTGACGCCGGCTTTTCGGTTCGATGGTCTCAACCTTGGGGGATTTCGTCATGCTTACTGAGACACTCCTGGATGGCGCCGAGTACGGAGTTCGGGGACATTGGACGACCGGAGGCCTGGGACAGCGGCGATTGGATTTTGCGCAACGTTTCCATGCGCAGCAGGGTGGCAAGCGGTGGCGGCTTTAATATATCACCATATGCCAGTTCGACCGTAATAATCTGCTTGAAACCGTCGAAAATATCGGTCAAATGTAGCGGCAGCGGATAGACGAACTTAAAATGCATGCCGGAAACGGAGAGACCGTCGGCGCGCGCCATGCTCACGGCCTCCTCGATAACGCCGCGGGCGCTGCCCCAGCCGACGACCAGCAGGTCGGCTTTTTCTGCCCCGAAAATCTCCGGCGTCTTCAAGGCCCGGCGGACATGGTGGATCTTGGCATTGCGCACGGCGTGAGCACGATGATTACTCTTCGGGTAATAGCTTATCGCACCTGTCTGATCCGTGTTCAGGCCGGTCACGCGGCGCATACCTCCCTCGGTCCCGGGTACGGCCTGTTCCGTTTTGACCATTTCAATATCATCGGGCAAACGGCCGAGATAGAAGTGTTCCAATATATGGTCGGCAATCGCATCACTGTCCTCCATGACCGCGACAGCCATTTTGTCGACGGCATTGTAACTATTGGCGGTTTGAAAATCGCTCATAATCAGGACGGGGATTTTGAGCTTTTCGGTCAAATGTCGGGCAACGTGCGGGGCGTAAAAGCAGTCGACGACGTCGGCGACGCTGATGACAATGGCAGTGTTATCGCCGTGCCGGCCAAAGACGGCGGCCGTCAGGTCGGACTGTTCGGTCTTGGTCGGCATGCCGGTGGACGGCCCGGAACGCTGCGCATCGACGACGATCAACGGGATCTCGGCGACCGCGGCATAGCCGATGAACTCCTGTTTCAGCGACAGTCC
>CAUZRT010000189.1:0-6723 GCA_963582235.1 Lentisphaeria bacterium | reverse complement strand
CGAAATCGAAGCTGATCGACTTCGCCGCCGTCAATTCCTCGCGTGTCACGGGATCTTCTTCGCAGACGGCCGCCAGCTCCAGTTCTGGCATGTCCGTTGTACGTCGGAGAATGTCCATGACATGCCCATGGCGAAATCCCATGATTGCGATCCGTAAACTCATTACTTGCCCTTGCCCTTGCCCTTGCCAACCATCTCCGTCGACTGTCGTCGCCCGCCCTCCTTGACTCTTTCGTCCGGCCAGATTTCCATCGGCGGGTACATGGGATGTCCGCTCGGGACCGGCGTGTACGGTTCATTGTGCCGGGTGTTGTACCTACATATAAATGACCACCGCGGATTTTGCTAATGATACACTTCACAGCCGAGGAACTTGGTCATGGTTCCGGCAATGCGTTCGCTGCGGACAACGGCGCTGTAAATGTCATCACTCAGCTCGTTGATCAACCGCAGGCGGCTGACCCCACCGGTGGCATCCTGGCGCCCATCGGCCTCTGCCATGTCGGCATCAGACTTTGCAATGCTGATCAGCAACTCCATACTCTTCGGCGTCGAACAGCTGCAGGACCAGCAGATAGCCGTCCTCATGAAACTACGAGGTCTGTTCCTCTGTGATTTTGAAGTGGGGCATAACGCCGCGCTACGGTTCCGCGATTGTGTATTGCGTGCTCGCAATCGGAAATAGATGAGGTCACCGGCAGTGGGACTTCTCGTCGTTATCGTTCACTTATTCGTCTATTTAGTGCCTGACCGAAAACCCGCAATTCTCCGATTCGGGGCGGAGGCCCGCCGTGGCTCCAGGCTCAAACTAACGTCGGACGGACCCCCTTGAAGCAACGGCGGGCCTCCGCCGAGGGGTTTTCGGTCGGTCACGACTTAAACGTTGAGTGTTGAATGTTAGAGGCTGGATGTTGACGCGAAACGTGGTGCGAACAACGACAGGCACGCAACCGGAATTCCGCTGGAGTGCAATCCGGCGGGTGACGAATGGCGTTGGGCGGATTGAAGAGACGATAGCCGTAATCACTCCGCGAACGCGCCGTCGGCACTGCCTTCCAACCGAATCAGATCAGCGAGGACCAGCAGCGCTTCATCGAGGACCCAGTCGTTTCCCGGCGCCGTATCAGGATCTTTCATCCTTTCTCGATATTTCCGAATCCGCTTTTTCCAATCTTTGTTGTCCTGGTAGAGGTGCCGACGGGCTTTCATGTTGAGCGTCACCGTCGTGCGGTTCTTACGCTCCAGCGAATGGGAGATGTCGGCCGCCATCTCCGGCAAGGCCGCCTTCTGGGTCATTCGTTCGTCCGACTGTTGCTTGAGTATCGGGGTGAAGCTGCTGATATCGATGACCCGCTCAAAGTTGAGGGGATTAATTTCGTTCCATTCCAGCGGATTCGACAGGGCCGGCTCACCGATGTTCTGATGATCGCGAAAGGAAGGAAAGATGATATCGGGGGTCACACCGATCAACTGTGTCGAGCCGCCATTGATTCGGTAGAACATGCCGGTCGTCAGTCGCAGCGTCCCGGGCTTGCGTTTCCCGTCTTTGAATCCCGGTCTGTTGCGAACATATCGGTCCAAAGCGTTGAGGGTCTGCATCGTTCCCTTACCATGGGTGTATCGATCGCCGACTATGACGCCGCGCTGGTAATCCTGGATCGCGGCCGAGAAAATCTCCGTCGATGAGGCGCTGTGGCGATTGATGAGGACGGCAAGCGGCCCGTGATAGCTGACTTCGTCGTGGTCGGGATCGCGGTGAACTTTCCTGGCCCCCACATTGTTGCAAACCTGCAACACTGGGCCGCCGGGAATGAAGAGGCCGACCATCGATACCGCTTCTTCCATACTGCCGCCCTTATTGGAGCGAAAATCCAGGAGCAACCCTTCGATACGCTCTTCAGTCGCTGCGGCAAGGAGTTTCTTTACGTCCCGGGTCGCGCTCTTGGAGTCCTTGGATCGGTTGTGCCGGCTGAAATCACGGTAAAATGATGTCATCGAAATGATCCCGACCTTGTGGATGAGCTCACCAGTATCCGGGTGAAACGCAGGTGCCTCCGGCAAATCGTCCGCTTTGTCAGCATCGGTCGCCGTGGTAGCGTCGGCATCCCCGGCGGCTTCCTCGACATCTGCCGGCTCGGGTGCTATGTACGGGACATATTGATAACTGATCTTCGCTTCTTTGTCCTTTAGTTTTACGGTATCGCGAACGATGTCGATCACCGCCGGTTCGCTCCCGAGGCCTTTCTCCGCTTCAATGACAGTAAGAAAAACGCGCGTGCCTTTTTTGCCGCGAATCAGTTGAACAACACTTCGCATCGGCATGTCGATGACGTTGACGCTGTCGGTCTGCCCTTCCTGGCGTACACCGATGATCCGGTCGCCCACCCCCAAGCGCCCGTCTTTTTCTGCCGGCCCTTCGGCAATGATGCCGTGTACCTTGATGTACCCATCAGACGTCTGTAGCATGGCTCCGATGCCCTCGAGCGAGAGTTTCATCTTTATGTCGAAGGCCTCGCGTTTCTTCGGCGGCATATACGTCGAATGCGGATCGTAAACCTGAGCGAGTGAGGTCAGATATGTTTCAAGAACATCGATGCTTTTTTTGTTTTCCTGCCGTTTCAAATAGCTGCGGTAGATATTGAGAACGCGTTCTTCAGGTGTTGTCTTCGGCTCATCGGGCGGCATTGCCGAAATCCCATGGTCGGCTATTTCGCTCGGCTCACTGTCCTCGCCCGGCGCGCTGTCAATTTTCGCATCGCCCCCAGCCGCGCCATCGCCGGCCGGGGCTCTGACCGCGGCGCCCGGCTCATTGATCGCGGCGTTGGCGTGGTCGCCGACTGCTTCCGTGAACTTCTCACGCAACTGATCGATTCTCGCGTCTGACAACTCCATTGTCGTGGCCGTGGCAATCCCATTTGCGGGGCCCTCTGCGAGTGAAGTTCTTGCCCCGCCGTTTGCCGGCGAATTGGTTCCGCTTTCCTGCGCCGATGCCGCCGCTTGCCCGTCGCCCGACTGCAAATCGGCAACCTGTTGAGCCGCCTTTCTTTCATCGTTGAGGATATGAACCAGAAGATTGTTCTTGATTCGCAGCCGCCAGATCTCGTCCAATTCGTTCAACTCCGTGCACCAATCGGCCTCGGAACGGTCCGGTATGAATTCCTCGTCAATAGTGAAATCCGGGGGCACGTGCACCCGTTCTTCAACGTACCGGACGCGATCCCGAACA
This sequence comes from Lentisphaeria bacterium, assembly GCA_963582235.1. Classification (GTDB taxonomy): domain Bacteria; phylum Verrucomicrobiota; class Lentisphaeria; order JABSQK01; family CAJWLW01; genus CAUZRT01. The sequence continues at coordinate 3,497 of CAUZRT010000189.1, read as the reverse complement.
CGGTCGACGTAAACATCGAAGACATCGTAGGCGAATGTCACGTCCCCCGCTTTCAGGCAGTCATCGAGTTTGTCCCAATGCACGCTGAAGTGATCGATGTCGGACTGCAGGAAGTACCGGTGCTGCGAATCCAGACGCGTCAGGTAATCCTCAAACATCAGTTTCGAGCGCTCGTCATCAAGCGGCAACCTGCTGTAATGCCATTTGCCGATCATGTCCGCAAACTGCCGCGCGATCGTCCTCTCCGCCTCCCCGGGCTGCTGTGTTGTCACTTCGTCGGCACAGACAAAGAGCCGGCACAATAAAATTAGAGCGGCAAAAGATGTGAAGCCTCTTCTCATTCAAATGTCTCCCAACCAAACGGGTAATTCGCGTAGTGCGAATACTGTTATGCCGAGTCCCTACGGAAGTCAAATAGAAGACGAATCATGCCGCCTGCGAATAGTCGGTGCCCGGCTGCAGAGTTTTCCGCCGCGGCAGACGTGGGTCCCGTAATGTTCAGTTCGCGGCTTTCATTGCTCGTCCGTCAGCTGACGGACGAGAGCGAGATGATGCTGGAGTTTTAAAAGTCGCCCGCGGAGATCAGGTGATCCGTCAGCCGACGAATTGGCATATGAACGTGACTCACGTGGCGCGGTCTCCCACATTAATTCGTGTCCGCCTGTCCTCCCGTACGGGAGGATTTCCCTGTGTCCTGACCGACAGCACGCCGGGCGCTTGCTCCTGAAAAACTTGGATTTCAGTGTCGTCGTCAGTTTTTACTTAACACGTTTAAAACGTATATGTTGTAGCCACGGAACTGTGTTGCCGCGCTGGTCGCGTACGTGAACGTCAGACACGCATTTAACCAGCGCGCCAGTCCGTCAGCCGACGGATGGCGCGGCTACAAAGCGTCCGGATGTAAAGTTTTAATTCGCAATAATCCACCTTCCACCGTCCACCTGAGTAGCTACGGGACTCGTGACTAATTTCATGCTCAGAGAAGATCCGATCTGCTGCGCCAGGCAGGTGCATAATATGTTTGATCTCCGGTTGGATGCCAATGGCGACCGCTTCAGGGTAACCCGTCCAATGCCCATGGGCTGGCATTCGAGTGCGGGCTCCGCAGACTACGATGCAATCGCCTACGGCACGCCGCATTTGGCCAAGATTAATGACCAGGAGATCATGTCCGTTTCTGGTGTACGTAAATCGGTAGACACGCAGGTGCGCTTTGCGCGGCTTATAGGATTTAGGCGCCCGCGCACGGGGCAACCGGTTGAATTGTGGCCAGGCTTTCGCTCGCACAAGCGAGGCGGCCGTGATATATTTCGTCCTCGCTTATGGCTATGATCATCGAAGCGCGGGCGGGGGACATCGTCTTTTTTCATTACTTCACCATTTATGGTTCGATGACGAACCGCTCGAACACAGTTCGTAAGACCGTAATTGTTCAGATGCATGCCGGCGATGACTGCGTCGAATCCGATGTGAATCATCGGAATGAAAAAATGGCGTTCAGGGGGTGGAATTTCCATGCAACGCGACAGACGGCGCAACGGAAGCTGGGGATGGACGTCCACACGGCACGAGCGGCGATCAGGCTGTCACCGAATTTCGAAGATTGGCGCGATTAAAAGGCGCTTTTTACCCGAACCGCTTACAGCCGTGAAAAGAATTAAATAATCTTGGCTTGCCGGACACCCTCAGGGAAGTCGCAACAACCATCCCAAAACACAGAAAACCCCAGTTCATAAGGAGACCTCCATGGACGCATCAGAGTTCAAGAGTAAACAGGCACTGGACGCCACGCGTGAAACGCAGGATCTATCCGAACGCGAGAAGCATTTGATTGGCATGGCAGTTACAGCCACACGCGGCTGCCAGATTTGTACCGGCAGTCGTATTGAACTGGCGCTGCAGGACGGAATACCGTACGAATCGGTCCGCGCGGCACTTGATCTGGCGGCAGCGGTGAATGCGGGTGTTGTCCTCCGCACCGCGATTGCCGGGGCGGAGCAATACAATATTGACGAGTTGTGCAGCGGTTCGGAGTGTTCGGCTTGAACGAAATGAGCTAATCGAGTTTGCGCATGATCGAGAAAGAAATCGTCTCCAGATTTCGATCCTGTTTCCGGTCTGCTCCCCAAGCCATGGCGCGGGTTCCCGGGCGCATAAACTTGATGGGGCGGCATGTAGACCATCAGGGCGGCAACGTCAATTTGCTGACCATTGATCGTCATATCATCGTTGCTGCACGGTGCGCTAACGGCAAGGCCTTTCGGTTTCGAAATGTGGACGATACGACGTATCCGGATTTCGATTTCAAACTTTCGGATCTCGATCTTGACCACCACGTGGATTGGAAGCACCAGATCAGCCGCCCTCACATCGCCGCATGGCGTGACGGCATCCCGTTGTGGACCCGTTATCTCGTCGGCGCGGCACTCCGGCTGTGCAGAGAGATCCGCGCGCCTTTGCCCGGCATGGAGGTCATGGTCCACGGCAACTTACCGGCAGCGGCGGGCTTGTCCTCATCGTCAGCGCTGACGCTGGGGTTTGTCCTCTCGGCGAACGCCATGCTCAACCTGGGGTTGGAACGCGATCGACTGATTGAATTGACAGGTGAGGCGGAGTGGTTTTCGGGAGTAATCGGCGGTGCGTGTGCACCGGCCGCCATGCTGTCATCAGCCCCGGGGCGGTTGGTACGCGTTGGATTTTTTCCGTTCCAGATCGCCGGGACGCATCTCTTTCCCGATCAACTCGAGATCGTCCTCGCAAACTCCCATGAGGCGGCGGTCAAGGGCGAACAGGCTCGCGACGAGTACAACTGGCGCGTCGCGACTTACCGTCTGGCGTTCGTTTTGCTGGAACGAGTGCAACCCGACTGGTTCGAGCGCGTTCGGCATCTTCGCGACCTTGACCCGGAGACGCTGAATGTTCCGCCCGCTGAGGTCTATCGCTCCATGATCGACCTTCCCGAGCGAATCAGCCGGGAGGAAATGTCCCGCTCCTATCCGGAGCAGTTTCAACGGCTTGTAGGAATCCTTTCCGATCATACCGAGCCCACGGACGGCTACCCGGTGCGGGATATTCTTATGTATGGTCTCTCGGAAATGGCTCGGTCTGCTCGAATCGGAATGCTTCTGGACGGTGGCGACCACACGGCTTTGGGACATTGGATAACATGTTCACATGACGGTGACCGAGTCTCGCGGCAGGTCAATGGCCAACGTCGCGGGTGGCGGTCGCCGGTTCTTTCGAATCAGTTTCTCTCCCGGCTCGCCGAGGCGGCTGAGGCGGGTGACCAATCCTCGGACCTAACCCAGCAAAGTGGTGCCTACAGCGCCAGTACCTACAATGTCGATGAAATGGTGGACTTGTGTAATGAGGTCGACGGTTGCCTCGGCGCTCAGATCATCGGTGCCGGCTTCGGCGGGGCGATGATAGCGCTGGTAAGAAAAGGAGTGGCAAAGGCCGTAATCGAATGTCTTGAAAAAAGCTATTTCGAGCCGAGA
>CAUZRT010000188.1:0-6761 GCA_963582235.1 Lentisphaeria bacterium | reverse complement strand
GTGAAACGCCGTCGCACATCGCAGCCGGGCACGTGACCACGCCCCCTCACGTTTCACGCCTCACGTTTCACGCCCTCAACATATGTGACCGAACCTCGCCGCTATTGCAGTTTGGACGGGCTTGTCCTGCGCAAGACTTCGTACTCGGAGTCCAGTTGGATTGTAGCCCTGCTTACACCAGATGCGGGTCAGCAGCATGTTTTCCTGAAGGGGGCCCGCCGGTCCGGCAAAAAAAATTTCCCTGACGTCGATCACTTTCGCTGCTTGCGCATTACCTATCGCCCGTCGCGGCAAGGCGGCCTGCACACGGCCCGGGATTCCGAGTGTCTGGAATCCTTCGACGGGATCGCCGCGATTCCGATGCATTTTCAGACGGCGTCATGGATTTGCCGATTTGCCATCAGCAACACTGTGGTAGCCGACCCCGCTCCGCAGCTGTACAAATCTATACATTCGGCATTTCGTCGACTGGCATCAGACGAACCGATTCTCTGTCTGCCGGTTGTCATAGGAATCGGCTTCGTGGCGTTGACGGAGAACGGTTTGATGCCGGGTTTCCGCGAGCCGAACGGTCCGGCGACGGAAGTCAGGCAGATGGTTTCGTGCGCACTGTCCGCTGACGCGCCCTATCCCGAGTACAGTAAAGCAACGTGGCGGAATCTCGCCGATTGGCTGCACGACTTTCTTCTTGGCAATGGTCTCAAGGTGCCCGAAAACCTCGAGCGGATAACCTGATCGCCCGGAACTTTCTGAATGTCATTGGTGGACGATCCGGGTAGGTCGACAATTGCTCTTTTATGCGGCGTTGCCTCGGAGTCAGTGCGAAGCGCGGCAACTCCATCTCAGGTGCCGTTATTTTTCGAGACTTCGATATTCAGTTTTTCCATCCTATACTTGAGGATCCGCCGGGTGGTCCCGAGCAGTTTGGCGGCGCGTGTCTGAACGCCGTCGGTCTTTATTAGGGCGTCTTCGATAAGCTGGCGTTCGTAGGCGTTGACGGATTCAGCCAGAGGCAGCGCTTCCGACCTGCCGTTGTTCCGATCGGGCGAATGGCCGTTGGGCTCATGGAATTCCTTGGGGAGAAACTCTGCCCGAATCAAGGACGAACTGCCGTGCAGAACGAGCATGCGCTCGATGATATTGCGCATTTCCCGCACATTCCCGGGCCACGAATAGCGGACCAAACAGTCCATAGCCGGCGGATCGAAATCGTGTGTATCGACGGGCATCCGATGCCGAAAATAGTTGAGGAAATACCGCGCCAGCAGGGGAATGTCCTCGACGCGTTCGGCGAGTTTCGGCAGATCGATCGGAATGACGCTGAGCCGATAGAACAGGTCGTCGCGGAAACGATTGGCGATAACCTCGCCATGCAAGTCTTTGGCTGTGGCCGCGACGATCCGCACGTTCGTGCGGATGACCTGAGTCCCGCCCACCCGCATGAACTCGCGCTCTTGCAGAACACGCAACAGCTTGACCTGCGTACCGAGGCTCATCTCACTGACCTCGTCAAAGAACAGGGTCCCGGATTCCGCCAAATCGAAGCGGCCCAGTTTTCGTTTGTCCGCATGTGTAAACGCGCCTTTCTCATGGCCGAACAACTCACTTTCCATCAGCGTTTCGGATAAGGCGGCGCAATGGACGCCAACGAAAGGCTCGTCTTTGCGTGAACTGATGTTGTGAATTAAGCGGGCGATCAGCTCCTTCCCGGTCCCACTGTCGCCGCAGATGAGGACGGTAGCATCGGTCTCGGCCGCTTTGCGGGTATTGTCCAGCGCCAATTGAAAAGCCGCCGACTGCCCGACAATGCCCTCGACCGGAAATTCTTTTGAAATCTCCGTCTGCAGTGTCTCGAGATGGCGGTGCAGGGAATTGCTCGCCAGCGTTCGCTCAACCGTGTGCCGGATTTCCTCGAGGTCGAACGGCTTCGTAATGTAATCGTGGGCGCCGGCTCGCATAGCTTCGACGACGCGATTGGCGGATGTGACGGCGGTGACAAATATGACTGGGATGTCCGGATGAATCGAAAGTATCTCGCTGAGGATCTCGAATCCATCCTTGTCCGGCAGCCCGATGTCGAGAAGGACCAGGTCGACACGGATTGCGGACAACTGGTCCATGGCCTCGCGCGCATTCTCGGCAAGCAGCACACGATGCTTGTCTTCGAAAATGACGCGGAGGGATTCACGAGTTCCGAACTCGTCATCAACTATCAGAATGTGTTTCTCCGTTGTCATTGCCGCTACCTTGCTTCATAATGGTTATGGTTACGCAGGTCCCCTGCCCTTCCTCCCCGGATCGAATTTCCACTGTGCCGTGATGATCGACGACCGTCTGTTTCACCATCGGCAAACCGAGACCGAAACTGGAATGCTTTGTCGTACAGAATGGCGAAAAGATACGCTCTTTAATATCATCGGGAATCCCGGCACCGTTATCCTGAACGGTGATCACCACGCCGTCCAATTCGCCGCCTCTGCCGATCGTTTTGGTGTCAATGGCGATCTGCAGTCTGCGGTTCTCGCTCTTGGCCTCGATTGAATTACGAAGCAGATGGATCATGCACTGCATGAGTGCCTTTTCATCACCGCAAAACTCCGGCATGGGTTCGTTAATGAAGGTTTCGATTTTAGACACGTTGGGATCGAGCTGCTTCCGGACTTCGCACACCGCATGATCGATGACGGATTTCAGATTGATCGGCATGGAAACCAATTCCGGCGGGTGTGCGATCTCGTGCATCTGCTCGACCATGCCGATCAGCCGATCAATTTCCTTGAGTACCAGCTTATTGAAATCTTCTAAGAACTCGACGTCGTCCTTCCGCTCCGGCAACAGCTGGGCAAATGTCTTGATGGAGACGAGGGGGTTGCGAATCTCGTGCGACATCGTTGCCGCAAGGTCCGCGATCATGGAAGCGCGCTCGAGGCGTTCCTGTTTTTCGCGCATGATGCGCTCGGTTGTCAGATCATCGACCAGAACGACGGCGCCGAGACACGCGCCACCACTCATCAAACGGCGCGTGTGAGCCGTGATCGAGCGGTTCGACAGCGGATCAATCCATTCCTGCCTGTTCGGCAACCCGTCTTTGCCGTCCAACGCGCCTTTCAACAGGCCGTTGATGCGACTGTCCATCACGCCCATGGGCTGATTCAGGATTTCGTCGGCGCGGACGTCTAGTAGTTTTTCGGCCGCGCTGTTGATGCAGCGTACGATGCCGTCGACGTTGGTGGCGATGATACCCGTCGGCATGAAATTCAGGAGCGTTTCCGTCAGTGTTTTCTGGGCGGCGCTTTCCTCGTACAGCAGCGCGTTTTCCAACGTTGTGGAGATGTACTCAGCAACGGTCATCAACCCCTCGAGATCGCCATACTCGAACGGCAGACCGGTAACCCGGTGGCCGACGAAGAGCCAACCGATAATGCGTTCCTGGGCGTGGAGCGGAATGATGACTTCCGCCCCGTGGGAATCGAGCGCGCGCTGGAGCATCAGCCGCTGATCCGGGTTTTGCGTGTGCTCGATGGCGGACCGCGAAACCAGGTGTGCATTCATTTCCAGCCAGCCCACGAACGGGTCGCGGGCCGTATATGTAAGCATATGAGATTCGGGCAGACACTTAAGTCCCGCTAGCAGTTTGTAGATGCCGTCCGTACCGGACCAGGTGAAGATACCGACCCGCGAAACCATGGCGGAATGTGCCACATCCTCGACGATATTGGCGAGCAGCCCCTCGAGATTTCCGAAATGCCGAAAGGCGCGCGAAAGATGGCGCAACGGAAATGCGGTGCCGCTGCGTTCCGGGCGCGGTAGCGGCGGGTAAAACTGGGGTTTGACGGCTTTTGTCATCTCTTCGCGCAACATCTGGTTTTCCTGCATCAATCGCAAACGTTCAACGGCCCGTTCGAACATCGGTTGAAAGCGGCGACGGTCCAACTCGATATCTTCGGCGACGTACACCCCCATTCGCTGGACCTCCAGCAACGGCTCGGACAACGGCACGCCGAGCACGATTACCAGAGATTGCGGCCATCGTTTGATCATGTACTCGAGCAGCGACGGACCTTCCGGCACCGTCAGGTCGAAGATCAGGACGGTCGGATTCGACTGATGCATGACGGCGTCTAGCCGGTCGCCATTCGCGACGTGGTGCACTTTCCCTAGAAACCTGAGATAGCCCTGGGTACGTCTCGCTAGTTTTTCATCCTGCGTGAACAACACGCACGACGGCAGAATATTCATGTTGGTCAACGGCTGTCAATGACGTCAATAATGAGGATTCAAATACTGATTGGCACGGAGAATGCCCCTTCCACTGGGGAAACGATTCTCGATGAACGGCATTTCGTCGGATGCCACTGCCCCTCGTGCTGTGATCGCTCCCGTGCCGCTGCCGGGCCTTGCCTTACTTCGCGTTCGGTGCCAGAACCGATTCAGCTGCTGCCCCGTTCGCGTCTTCGCCACCGGCGGTCGGCGCCGTTCGCAACAGCGGGAAAACAACGTGAAAACTGGTCCCCTCCCCGACGTTGCTTTCCAGATCGACACGTCCGCCATGTTCTTGAATAATGCCATGGGCAACGGCCAACCCCATGCCCGTCCCCTCGGCCTTTGTGGAAAAGAAAGGATCAAACACATGCAGCAGGTTGTCCGCCTCAATACCGGGTCCGGTGTCGCGGACGGTGATGATCATATGGGTCTTCTCTTCTGCCGAACGACTAGGGTCCGGCACAAAAAGATCTTTATCAGTCAACTCTGATGAAACGAAAATATCGCCGCCGTCCGGCATCGCTTCGACGGCGTTGAGAAAGAAATTAACGAAGACCTGCTGCAGCTGGTTGGCGTCCGCGCTCATCAGATCGTAATCTGCCGCGAGATCCTGGTGAAGGCAGACGTTGGACTGTTCCAACCGATGCTGAATCAGCTGGATGGAATGTTCGACGACTTCGTGCAGATTCGTCTGCGCCAGGGTCGGCGGAGCGGGACGCGAGAACCTGAGAAGCTGGTTGACGAGGGCATCGATCCGGTGGACTTCAGAACCGACGAGCGAATTAAACGCGTCACGAAATTCCTCATCGTTGAATCGTTCGGGAAGCAATTGGGTGAATGTCTTGATGGCGACTAGAGGATTCTTTATTTCGTGGGCCATGCTTGCCGACAATGTGCCGATGCTGACGAGGCGGTCGGTGCGTCGCATCTGGCCTTCCAGTTTCTTGATCGCGCTCAAGTCGTTGAAAACTGCAAGAGCGCCGATCATCTCACCGGAGTGGTTATGAAAGTTCGTGCCACCGAGGCGGATCGGAACGTCGTCGCGGTTGTCATGAGGGACTGTCAGTTCAATATCGCGCAGGCTATGCCCGCCTTTGAGGATTTTTTCCACTACCTCAGCAAGCGTTTTCGGCAGCCTGTTAAACGAGCCATTCACGACATCCGCTGGACACCGGTGACAGATTCGCTGCGCCTCGCGATTGAAGACCGTTACCTGTCCGGCATTGTTGACGGCGACGACGCCGCTGACCAGGTTGTCCAAAAGGATTTCGTGATAGATGTTGCTGTCTTGAGCCTCGGTGAACAGTTGCGCATTCTCTAACGACACGGCCAGTTGATCGCAGAAGATCTTCAGGACGTTCTGCTCGATACTGCCGTAGATGCGGCCGGATAGGCGCCGGCCGAGGAGCATGATGCCCCGCAGATCACGTCGTGAGTTTATGCCGATTGCAATCTCGGCGGTGACTTGCTCCATCTGCGCGAGCATTGCCTTGATGGGGATGGTCGGCCGCCGGCGTTCCAATTCGTTGTTGATGACCAATTCATGGACTGACTTCAGTTGCTGAACGAGCGGTGCGTCATGATCCAGAACGGGCGGGATTTCATCCGACGCGACCTTAGGATATTTCTGTACGTACCGTCCTTCTTCGTACAGCAGAATAACGGTGCGGTCCGTTCCAACCGCCCCCGCGATAGCGTCCGAGAATCGTTTCAGCAGGTCCGGTACGGTGCGGATCGATTGCAGGATTTGATTGATTTCACGGACTGTGTCACCGACGTTCATCGCCTGCGGATTGATGAATAATCTGTCGGCAAACCGCTGCATGAAGCCGTGGGCCGGCGCCAGGGAAAACGCCACGACAAGCGACGCAAACAGATGCGACAGCACGGACGGATTACCCATAACGCGCCCCAGGATGAGTGCCGTTGCCGAAGAAATGCCGAAATACAGAACGATGAGATACCCAGTCAATAATCCATACGCAATCGCTCTACGGATCATGTACGCCACATCCATGATGCGGCGTGTGGCGATACCATAGGCAATGAACCCATCCATGAAAAAGATATTGAACGGCGCAAAATTTATCAGCTGAGACCTCTTTGTAAGCAGTGGGAGGATAATCGTAAACAATGCTCCTACGAAAATGCAGCATGCGCAACCTAAGAGGACGTACTGCAATTCGACACGTTGCATCCCCTCGGAATTGTGGTGATCTCTGAGAAATCTGTAAATCAGGAAAGGCAGTGCAACCATGAAGTACGATGCAAACACTGGAAAAGCAGGGCCGTATTCAGGCTCGGCCAAGCCTTCGCCGCTCGGCGGGAGCACTACACGTTCCAGAAAGACGTCTGTCTGACAGAGAATAACGAGAAAAAAGTTGATGAAGAACCAGATTCGGCATCTGGCAACGGTCTGCAGGAAGGAGTCGTTCCGGTGGCATATCGAAAGGCGCAGTAGATTAAACACCAATGGAACGAATACACCGACGGACGAT
>CAUZRT010000187.1:0-6767 GCA_963582235.1 Lentisphaeria bacterium | reverse complement strand
TCAGCACCGAATAATTCCCTCATGGCATCAGCCATTCTGGCCGCTCTCACGCCAGCATCCAATTCTTCTTCGCTTGTTCCGCCCTCTTCAGCACCGAATAATTCCCTCATGGCATCAGCCATTCTGGCCGCTCTCACGCCAGCATCCAACTCATTGAGCGGCAACTGTGAATGTACCGAAAGCGATAGCAGTATGCACAGCCCGGCAGCGGTTAGAGATCGGCGGCTCATGGTAATCCCGTGATGATTGAACTGCATAGGGATTTGTTATTTGATACTCAACAGCATTTCGTTCGTAATCGCTCTGTATTCGAACATCGATTACGAATCACGGCTCTCGAAAGCCCCGGCTAAGCCGGTTAACTTGTTGCCCCATCAGTACGCGATACGCCCTACTATACGGGGCTTTATCGGCGCGGGCAAGGCGCGCAGCCCGATTTGGCCGCAGTGGATTGCCCGTTATTCAATGGTATGGTAACGGCTGTCTCGGGACGAAGCCGAACATCGCTCAATGGCGGCCGGTGCCATCACATCGCTATTTAGAAACTTGCCTGTGTTGTTCGTTGAACCGATGATTGCAATCGGACGTAGCAGTAGCACAGGCAGGAATGTCTGATGCTACTAATGCGTCCGGCCGCCAAGGTTCTGTCACACAAAAGCCGCCCGCGTCGCGCGCGATTCCGATGCTCCACAGTCACTGCCCCATTCGGATCTCCTGACCCGCTTTGCCTGCCAAAGACAAAATCCTGATAACCGGGGCTGCCGGGTTCATCGGCGCCAACCTCGCAAAGCGGTTGCTCGACGATGGATTCGCCGTCGTCGGTTACGACAATTTGTCCTACGGCACTGAGCGAAATCTTCGCGCTTTCGCGGGTCATCCAGATTTTCAATTCATCAAGGGTGACGTCCGCGACACCGACGATCTGGAAGTCGCGATCCGAGGCGTCTCACAGGTCGTCCATCTGGCGGCCTATAAAATCCCGCGGTACAGCGACGCGCTCGACACCCTCCTGATCAACGGCGCTGGCAGTATCCCTTTGCTCGAACTGGCACGGAAATATCGCGTGCGCGTCATTGCTGCATCGACGGCGGATGTCTACGGCAAGAGCCCCGACCTGCCGTTTCGGGAAGACGGCAATCTCGTTGTCGGCGAAAGCCGCATCAAACGATGGGCCTATGCCGTTTCCAAACTCTATGAAGAACATCTTCTCCTCGCCTTCCGCGACCGCTACAATCTGCCGATCGTCATCGTGCGTTTCTTCGGCGGCTACGGGCCGTTGATGAATCTCGGGTGGTGGGGCGGCCCCATCGCTGTTTTCATCCGCGCAGCTCTGGACCGGACACCGCTGCCGATACACGGGGACGGAACGCAAACCCGATGCTTTACCTATATCGACGATTACGTTGACGGCATCGTGGCCATCGTCAAGCGGCGGGCGACCGACGGGGAGATCATCAATATTGGCAGTACGGATGAGATTGCCATGAAAGATCTTGCCGCACGGATCTGGAAGATGGTAAACGGCGACGAACCCCTGCTGCGGTACGTGCCGTACGAGTCATTCGGCCGCTACGAGGACTGCAAACGCCGGCAGCCGGATCTGTCAGTCGCGTCCCGGCTGTTGGACTACTCACCGAAAACCAACCTCGGTACGGGCCTCCGGCTTACTTGCGAATGGGTGCGCAACGAGACGCTTCTGCGAAAGCCTGTCGACGATGAAGGCGCCGTCACCGATGCCGTGCGCACCCTCTATTTTCTTGTTCCCGTCTACAACGAGGCAGCCAATATTCCAAAGCTCCTTGTTCAGTTGAGCGGCGCTGCCGATGCGGTTGGTTTCGAAAAGCGGTTTATCTTCGTTGATGACGGCAGTGACGACGGTACCGCGGCTGTGCTGAACGCTGCCGCCGCTACGCATCCCATCACCGTCCTGCCCCATTCCCGGAATCGCGGCGCCGCCGCTGCCTTCAACACCGGCTTCGCGTTTCTATTGAAAGAAATGAAAAACGACGACCTGGTCGTCAGCCTCGAAGGCGACAACACCAGTGATCCTGAGATACTGCCACGAATGGTCCACGCCGTGGGCGACGGTGCCGACATCGTCCTTGCCTCGTGTTACCATCACAACGGTAGCATCGTCAACGTACGTTGGTGGCGACTGTTGCTGAGTCACATTGCCAACGGCACCATGAAGACTGTGTTCAATCTGGACGCGATCGCGACGCTGAGTTCGTTCTATCGTGTTTACCGTGCCGGTACTCTAAAGAAAGTTCAGGACGTTTTCGGCGAACCCATTCTCGTCAGCCGCGGCTTCGAATGCATGATCGAGCTGCTGGCAAAGATCAACTATTGCGGACTCCGCATCGACGAGGTGCCGATGGTTCTGGACGGATCCAAGCGCATCGGCCGGAGCAAAATGAAAGTCCTGAAAACGATTTTCGGCTATTTGACTCTGGTCTGCCGGCGTTATTGCACGCCGACATTCAAAAAGAAACTCGACCCGCGAACCTGATTCGTGGCTGACCGAAAACCCGTGATTTTCCTGTTCGCGGCGGAGGCCTGGAGCAAGAGGTCGCCAATAGCCGACCGAGTCGCCCCAGACTCAAACTTACGTCGGACGGACCCCTTGGAGCAACGGCGGTCAAGCGCCGAGGGGTTTTCGGTCAGCCACTAACTCGTCTTTTCTGAAGCTTGAACCCCGAATTTCCAATCGGCAATCGGTCCCGCACGCGCTTCCTCCTCCTTGCGCTCATCCTCCTCCTCGCCGCCGGGCTGCGTTTCTATCGTTTGTCCGACATGGGATACCGATTCGGCGATGAGGGCTACCACCTCATGTACAGCATCCTGTATCTGATGCATCATGATGAGCCGTTTCTCTACTTTAAGCACGGGCTGCATCTGTTTATCGCCTTCGGCATCGTCCTCTTCGATCTGGACCAGGCCGGCAGCCTCTGCTGGTCCGCCGTCTGCGGTCTGCTCACGATTCTGCTGTTCTACGGATTCACCAGTCAACTCGCCAATCAGCGCGCCGCATTGTTTGCCGCCTTTGCCATGGCGGTCAGCAAGTACATCCTCTTTTACCATCGCAGCAACATGAGTGACGGATATGCACTGCTGTTCTTCTGTATGACCAGTATTTTCTTGATCTTCGCGTTTCGCGGCCTCGGCTTTCTGCCTTCGGTCAGCGGCCGGCAATCCGAACCGGGTCGCATTCTTTCCTGGTCAGTAGTGGTCTTGGCCGGACTGCTGATCGGTTTCTGCTTTACCGTGCGTATTCAGACATGCCTGATTCTGATCGGATCGCTGTTTGCCCTAGCGTTGACACTGGGCGTCGCTACGAACAGGCGAAACACCGGCCGGTTCCTGGTGCTCTCCGGTGGCCTACTACTCCTCGGCGGTGTGGGTTATGCTGCGACCATGTTCCTGCTTCATGATAATATAAAGTGGGAAAGCACGGTGGAATGGTACGCAAAGAACTTCGGCATCGGCCGTCAATCGCCGGAGGTCTGGGCGCCGTATCCACTCATCCATTTGTGGTCATTTTGCGGCTGGCCGCTGATCGTGATCGCCGTTACCTACCTTGTCTATGCAACCGTGCGAATCCGTTCCCGGGGAATCGCGTTACGTTGGCTTCTCGTCTATTCCTGGGGACTTCTGGTGCTGTTTCTGTATATGGGGCTGCCCTGGCCGCGGGCCCATGTTTATCTGGCATTTTATCTATGCATTTTCTGGGGTCTTGCCATGGATCAAGCGTCCGCGGCGGTGGCGCGAATGTCGAGACGGATTCGTTATGCGGGCGCTTTGGGCATTGCCATTCTGTGCGTTCTGACCGCTGGTGCAGAGATAAGGAAGGCAAAAACCTTAATCACCGGAAAGGGCGGATATCTGGAAACCATGCAGTATTTGCTCGCCAATGGCATCGGCGACGGGATTGTGACGACGCATGCCTGGCCGATCTTCCGGGCCGAGCACCGGCATCTGACGACCGTGCTCTACGAGTTTCCTGAGCATTTGCATGACGCGGACGAGGGTCAGGTCTTTATACAGTTCCTGCGCGGACGGACCATCTACGAGAATGCCACGCACATGGTGCTCGACGTCCATATTCCCTATGCCTGCACGCCGGAACAGCAGCGATTTCTCCAGCGATTTTGTGCCACCTATCCCCCGGACATGCTGGTCGTCAACGACTTTGCCTGTGACCCGCAGACGTGTCAGGACGCCTTCAAGGTCACTTTCCCGGAGAGCATGTTCAGCCGTTACAATATCGTCTATGATCTGCGGCGATTTGCCGCCAAAGATTTCGAGCTCAAGCCTCTGGCACCATTCACCACCAATGCCGAAATGACCACCCTTATGCTCGCCGGCCGCAAGTAGGGTCGCCTTATATTTATTTGTTAAACACCACGAGCAGATTTTGCGAGGTCAAGGGCTAGTGAGTCACCAACGAAGTCGAAATCGATTACGAATGGATCGATTACGAATGGGTCGATTACGGGTAAGATTATCACGTGACTGCGTTACCGCGGAACGTGACTGCACGCGGCTATCCGTGAGGCGAGATACGTGCACCCCAGTGTTGATGCTGAACGCATGGCCGAAGAGTTTGGTCGGCTGAACCCGCGCTTCTGATTTCTCAAATCATAATCATACCTGGTAAGGCCGCTTTGGCGGGATCCTCTGAGTTTGACTGGCAATGGAGTGGATTCCAAACGCTAAAGTACCAGTCCAGACCTCGTCAACGTGGTTTCCGAAATCGCCGCCGAAATGGTGAATCCAATCCCAATTTCGAGATACCAGTTCGCGACGTTTCGCATCATTCTGGGCATCTATCTGGCGTGCCAGTTCGCCCGTACGGTGGCTGCCGAGTTGCCTGTGACCGGTGACGAGATGATCAACGGTCGCGCCTTGGTCTTCGGTTTGCTCGCCCTGGCTTCGCTTGCTTTCGCGGCCGGCATATGGCGGCGAACGCTGGCCATCTCACTCGTGCTTGGCTGGCTGGGTATGTCGGAGCATGTCCGGGACGCGGTACCGCTGACCATGGTCTTTGTCGGATACGTGTTGATGGCCTGTGCCGTGACGCCGTCGGGCGAGGGTCTGGCCGTCGGTCGACGACGGCATCGGGATGCGCGGGTTTGGCGGTTTCCACCGGTCCTGTACTGGTGTGCCTGGCTAGTGATGACCGCCGGCTATTTTATGGCCGGATGTCACGGAATTTTCAGTGGTGTCTGGCTCGAAATCATGACCGCGGTCGCTGGGCCGGCGTACTCGCCGGCGGATCCGATAATCGTCGAGCGGAGTCATCAGACCTGGTTTTTTCCGACTCTGATTTGGCTAAGAATCTCAGTCGGCATCCTGTTTGTATCGATGAGCTTTCGTAAGGTGTCGCGAATGCTCGCGTGGCTCGCCATGTTCGGCCTGAATCTTGTTTGGGTCTGGATTGCCGTCGACCCCGTCGACGCTTTCGGATTGATAATGATTCATTTGTTTACATTCGATCCGGACTGGCTGCCGGCGCGGCGGCAGGTCACCGCCATCGTCCTGTACGACGGCGTCTGCGTACTGTGCGATCGCAGCATGAAGTTCCTGATCGAAGCCGACGTGCACAAGGTGCTTAGGTATACGCCGCTGCAGGGAGAGACAGCGACGGCAATGCGGGAGCGGCATCCGGAAATATCCGATCACCTGGAATCGGTGGTCTACGTGCGGGCAGCGGGCGGGACGGTGGAACGCGTTTATCAGCGATCCGATGCATTCATAGCGATACTCAGTGACATGGGCGGCTTCTGGCGCATCGTATCATGGATGCGAGTGATCCCTCGGTTCATAAGGAACGCTGTCTATGACCGGATTGCACGCAATCGGTACGGCTGGTTCGGCAAGATGGATGAATGCCCGGTGCCACCGCCGGAAGTGAGGGAGCAGTTTTTGCCGTGAAGCGTAAGACGTGTTGGAGCGAAGCGGAAATCCGCCCCAGGCGGAAACCGTGAGACGTGAGACGTGGGGTGTAGAAATAGGCATGACTCGCCCTGCTCAAAGGCTGTCGACCGCCGTGACCAGCGCCTCGGTCGTAATCCCGAAGTGGGTCCACAGTTCCAGGTGCCCTGCCGAAGGTGCGATCCGCGGGTCGACGATACCGACGTGTGCCACGGGGACGCTGTGTCGGAGCGCGGCCGAAGCGATGACGCTCGCGAAGCCGCGCAGCCCGGTCGCACTGTTGCCGATTATGCCGTCTTCGATGGTTACGATCCCTTCGGTGTATCGCTCGAACAGCTTCGGCAGCGTATCGTCGGGTAGCGGAAATCCGTTGACTATGAGCGCGTCGGTGGGCGTTCCCGTATTGCTGAGGCGTGTCGCTGCTTCGGCGGCCAGATACGCCGGGGCGCCGAATGCCAGCACGGCGCGGCGGGCGCCGGCATAGGAGCGATAGTTGGTGATCGGTTCATAGGGCGAATCGGGCTGCCAAAGCGGACCGGAGCCGTCCTGCTTTTCAAGGATCGGCAGATTGTCGCGGGGAACACCGATGATGTGGCCGCCGTAATGGGCGGCGAGCTCACGCACGGCGATGAACGCCGACCGTGCATCGGCGGGCGCGTAAAACCCATGCAGATAGGGCAGGTACCCCAGGCTCATGGTAATCCAGTCGAGGCTCCAGCCGGAGAAATGGTCTCGTCCCGTGCACGAGCCGACGTGCGACAGATGATAGGTCACATTAAGACCTTCGTTAACGCCGGTGAGGTTGCGCTGGTAGCGCCACATTTCGAAGCCCT
>CAUZRT010000186.1:0-6777 GCA_963582235.1 Lentisphaeria bacterium | reverse complement strand
GTGGATCTGGGATGCCGGATCCGTGGACGCCGTTGAGAGTTATGTCTTCTTGCGTCGGGAGTTCGCCCTTAATGAGACGCCCAGTGTCGGCGAACTGTGGATCACGGCCAACACCATGTATCACCTGTACGTCAACGGTCGCTATTTTTGCCGGGGTCCGGCACCCTCACCGGCGGACAAGCACTACGTATCGTACTTTGACATCGGCTTTCTCCTCGAAATCGGGCGTAACGTGATCGCCGTCATCGCACACAACACGAGTGTTTCCCGACATTCCCGGTGCCGCGCGGAAAGCGGCTTCTGGTGCCAGCTGAATGTCGACGGATCCCCGTTCATCTGGACCGACGTCAGTTGGCAGGTGCGCCCGGGATCCTGTTTTCTTCCCAACCAGCCGCGGTCGTCGGCCTCCAGCAGTTTCGTCGAGACCCTCGATTACCGTCAGTATCCTCACGGTTGGACGGAGGTCGGGTACGAAAAGGAGGATTGGCGCGACGTCGATTTCCGCAGGTCCATCGAAGCGGAGATCGAGACTTTCGTCGCGGCGCCGGATTTCGATCCGTTTACCGAGAACGTTCTCTTTGACAAGGTTGTCGTGCAAGGTATGCTGGCGTCCACCAAAGCGACTGTGAATCTCACGTTTACCCGCGTCTTCAAGGACGCGCGGGGCGTTTATGCCGGCGAGACATACGTGCGTGCCAAAGAGGATCGGGACGATATCGAATTCAAGCTTTTTTGCGACGATCCGTATTGTTTTATTGTCAATGAAGAAGTTATAAAAATGCAGGGCGTTGGCGAAGCGGTGAATTGGGCAGATTCGGCGTGGGACACGCCCCGCTGTTATCTGCAGAGCCAAATCACTGAAGTCGGCGGTGCCTTGACATTACGGGAAGGCTGGAACCATATCATTTTCGTGCAGCAGGTCGAACCCGGCTCCAACGGCGCCACCTTCGTTTTTTCGGACCTGAATGCCGACACCATAAAATTCGTCCGCAGCATGGATTCCTTCAGCCTGCCCGGCTGGAACGTTTATGGTCCGCTTCCCGGGGCCCTTGCCACCATGCGGGCGCCCCTTCACTTCGGCGGTTTCAAATCGGTACCGTATTTCAATTTCGATCCCTGCGACATCGCCGGTCATTTTCAGACCTACACCGCGGATGTCATTTCGACCGACGAAACGCCGTCCTGTGATATCACGCTTGAGCAGGATCAGTACGTTGTCCTGGAGGCGCACCGTTACGTTCGGGGAGCGCCGGAGATGACGTTTTCGGGGGCTGCCGGGGACATTATCGACGTTTTCTTCGGCGACTACATCACCGACAATGTCGTTAATCCGCACGACGAAGGCTATCGACGGGTGTACACGGTCGTTCTCGATGATATCACGATCCAGTGGTCCGGCTTTGCGACCCATGGGATGAAGTACGTGATGCTCCATGTGCGCAAAGCCGTCGGCGAAGTGCTGATCGAGAGCATCGGGATCCGTAAACTGACATTCTCTTTCAAGAACCCGGGCGGCTTTAACTGTTCGGATGAGCTTCTGAACAAGATCTGGCTTAACGGCGCATACACCTTGGAAGTAACCTATGATTATGCATTTATGAATTCCAGTGCGCAACTCGAATCGCAACTGTTGAGCGACGCGATGATTCAGTCCGTATCCGCTTTTTTTCTCATGGGAAATTACGGGCTGTCGGAGAAAGCGTTGCGTGAGTTTTCCTGGTCCCAGTTCCCCACCGGTGAAATTCCTGCGGCGACGCTCTCGGATTTTTTTGTCCGTTGGCACGACCATGCGCTGTTGTGGCCGGTGTGGCTGCAGAAGCATATCATCTACAGCGGCAACACGGATATCGCCCATGAACTGAGCCCGAGTCTGGAAAAGCTCTTGAGTTTTTTCGAAAGCATGGCCGACAAGGAACGGTTTGTACTAGGTAATGGGGAGGCAGATGATTCCAATGATTATCTTATCGACTATGATTCCAACCTCGACCGGCGCGGTATTTCGACGAGCCTGAACGCCCTGTACTGTCACTGTCTGCTGCAGTCCGAATGGATCTTCTCGCTGATCGATCAAAAGGACAAAGCGAAGATCTGTCATGAACGCGCTGCCATAGTTGCCGAAGCCATTCGGGAACTCACGTGGGACGAGGAGCGCAGCCTGTTTGCAGACTCATGGTACGACGGCAAGCCGTCCGAGTCCTTTTCGCTGCAAACGAACATTCTGGCAATCTACGCCGGCCTGGCGAAGCCGGAGCAGCACGATCTGATTTTCAAGAACAGCCTCCTAGAGGATGCGCCATATCTGAAGCTCAATGTCGAGGTCGGCAATGACACCCCGTATTTTAAATTTTTCCTGCTGGACACGGCCTTCATTTGCGAGAAGCGCGAATGGGCTCTTGATTTCATGCGCTACTACTGGGGTAAAATGGTACAGGAGGGTGCTCAGACGTGGTGGGAGCGCTTCAGCCCCGAACCGGAGTTCGATCTGCGTGATGCCGGCGCCCAATGTTTCGGCTACGGCATTTCCCCGAATTATTTTCTCATTCGAGAGGTGGTTGGAATACGTCCCGTGCAGCCCGGCGCCTTGCAGGTCTACTTTAATCCGATGCTGACCGCGGCCGAGTGGGTGCAGGCCCAGATACCCACAGTTCATGGTCAGATTCGCGTCGGATGGAGTTTCGAGGACACAGACCATCTGGAAATCGTCATCGATGCCGATTATCCGCTGGAGATCATTCCGAAACTCAGCCCGCAGTTCGCCACCAACGCGACATTTCACGTCAGCGATGTGGTCTCGGTCCTCGAACCGGCGGCGGTCGGCTGACTATGTCTTGTATCGCGGATTTCGGATGTTGCAGCCGAAGCATTTACACAATGACCAGAGCTAAAAGTCAATGTTGCGACTTATCATAGACCCTGATCCGCTCACACAATTTGGAAAAATCCGAAAACCGAAAACCGAAATATGAACCATTAGCCATTCCTCATCGTTATGTATGCTGTAATTCAGACAGGCGGTAAACAGTACAAAGTTGGTTGCGGAGACGTTCTCGATGTCGAACGTTTGAGCACCGGCGTCAATGAAGTTCACGAATTCGATGATGTCCTGGCCGTAAGTGACGGTGACAACGTCCGCTTCGGCGCGCCCCGCGTTGAAGGCGCCGTTGTGCGCGCGGAGGTCGTCGAGCATCGCCGCGGCAAGAAGCTCATTGCCTTTAAGATGAAGCGTCGTAAAGGCAGCCGGAGAACGATCGGCCACCGCCAGGAATTGTCACGTGTTCGCATTCTCGAGATCAATTCAGCGTGATGGAGAACTGCGCTTTTTGCAGGATCGTGCGCGGGGAGTTGCCGTCCGTAAAGCTCTTCGAGGACGATCGGATCCTCGCATTTCTGGACGTCGCACCGATTAATCCAGGTCATTCGCTGATCATCCCGAAGGAGCATCACGCGAGTTTGACAACGGTGCCGGATGCTTTGTTGGAAGGCATGATGCGTCTTGTACCACGATTGGGACAGGCGGTCGTGCGCGTCGTTGACGGCGACGGCTTCAACCTGCATCTAGCCAACGGGCAATGTGCCGGACAGGTCATCCTCCATACGCATTTGCACGTGATTCCGCGCCTTGGAACGGACGGCTTCAGTTGGGGGTGGCGATCGCGGCCGTATGCCAGCGAGGATGAAAGGATCAGACTGGCCGGGAAGATTTATGAACGATTGGACGGGCTTGGACCCTTATGAGTGTTGACAAGCTATATCACGACGGCATACGTCGCATCGTCGAGGAAGACTCGCGCTACGTCCCGGATGCGTACTATTTTATGCAGCAAGCGGTCACCTACACGGCCGAAAGGCTGAACCGGCGCAAAAAGGGCGACGGTGAGCAGCACATTACCGGGCGCGAACTCGTCGCCGGAATCCGGGACTATGCGCTTGGCCAGTTCGGCCCCATGGCGCTCGACGTCTTCGACGAGTGGGGCATTCGTTGTACCGAGGATTTCGGCAACATCGTTTTCCTCATGGTGAGTCATCAGTTGCTTGGCGCCAGTGAGGATGACACCATCGATGACTTTATCGATATTTACGATTTTCGTGAAGCCTTCGAGGGCTCCTTTCGACCGCAAGGCAAGCCCGTTAATGTCCCCCTGCTCGATCGTGCCGGTGAGTGAGTTCGTTGTCGTTGTAGTTTCTACGTTCCTTCGTCGTTTTTCCCGCCACTCTACCCTTTGGGGCGGTCGCGTCATCGTCCGCAGGCAGCGGTCGAGGCTGCCCCGTATCCACGTCCGCGTTCTCAAAAATCGGCGGCCACGTGGTAGTAGTTGCGGCAGCCGTTGAAGCCGAAACGGCGAATGTCCACATCGACAATTGGCTCGGCCGTATCCCTCAAGCAGCGTTTCCCTAAACGTTTCTTCCGCCAACCTGGAATGGGTCGTCGGGGCTAGAAACGCCCGTTGCCCGGCACGTAATTGTGCGGCTACCGAGTGTTTCACCTTCAGCGTGTGCTCCCAGAGTTTCTCGGCGACATTCTGCAAATGCCGTTCGGCCGCGCTCGAAACTGTATTCGCGTTGCAGCCGTCAATCGCCTCGATAATGTCATAGGTATCCTTAAAGGTCGCCCGTAACACGCTGCGCATCGGTGCCGCGTCGTTGGCGATCAGTAGTTTATACCGGGCCTCGCCACCAGGAATGAGAACACGGAAATGCCATGGCGATTGTTCGTTGCCCAGAACAATTCGGGTCTCGGATTGTTCGAGAAACAGGGTTTCCGCCCGCCGCTTGCCGCCGATATGTCATGGCCGGCCACATGGGTGCCGTTCACACTGCCGAGATCCCGGACATAAAGCGTGCCGGCATTGAATCCCAGTTCCAGATGATTCCGTGAGGCGAAGAACGGCGCCGCACTTTCCGACACCGACATGATCGTTATCCCGGATCGGAATCCCTAGCAAGCAGTTGTCAGGCCCGACGTCCGCGCGGCCGATTCGAAATGGAAACTTCCGCACGATTATCTCGCCATGCCGTTCGGATGGCGACACATTTTATTCGTCAACAAGTATCAAGCGCTCGCTGTTCATTTTTCAGATTGAGACTTCCGATAATCGGTTAAGGGCAAGATTATGGGTGCGACTATGGCAGCCCGATCCCCAATCTCTCCAAGTTTAATGCCACATACTCCATTGCCCATGTGAGTTGGCGATGCCTATCCTACCGAACGGTAGGACTCACGCCATCAACCATTTCCCGCTTGTCACGGCGTAGTCCGCAGGACGAAGCCGGATCCCCTCTCCCCTTCTATTATCGGTCGTGTGGCTTGATTCTTTAGTCGCGAAACGTAGCTTGCATGTAACTACTCCGGTGGAGGGTGTAATGAGGAAATCCGTCCAAACGCATGTCACATTCTCAGGGAAATCTCCTTTGCAGATATCGCGGTGGACGCTGGAACTCGGTTGCAACCGTCCACCGCCCACCTTCTACCTGAATGGTTACAACCATGGTAACCCTTGACTTTCAGTACGGCACACTCGTCGTATCCGGCGAGGAAGCGGACCTGCAGCCGTTGCTGGGTCTGCTTATGTATGACGACCGGATCCGGAATTGGCGGACACCGGCCCGGCATTATGCGCCCATCCTGCGGTTGCTTCACTCACATAACATCGCATTTACGGATCGGGCCCGGAAGTTCGACCCCATCGACGTCGAGATCACCTCGGCATTCGAGCCGCGGCCCATGCAGAGAGAGGCATTCGACGCGTGGAAATCGCACGACTGCTGCGGTGTCGTTGTCCTTCCGACCGGCTCCGGAAAGTCACATCTGGCCATGATGGCCATTGCTCATGTGCGTTGTCCGACGCTTGTTGTTGTCCCGACCATTGATCTCATGCAACAGTGGGCAGGTCTGATCGAATGCACGTTTGATCGGGTTTCCGGCATGTTGGGAGGCGGCAGCAAGGACGTTTGTGAACTGACGGTCAGCACCTACGCTTCCGCTGTCCTGATGATGGAGTTTATCGGTGACCGTTTCGGACTCATCGTCTACGACGAATGCCACCACCTTCCCGGGCCCGTCAATCGGCTCGCGGCCACCATGGCCATCGCACCCCATCGCCTCGGCCTGACGGCCACGCCCGAACGCCGGGATGACGGCGAGGCCGCGTTGTACGGGCTAATCGGCGATCTCTGCTATTGTCGCCATATCGATGAACTCGAAGGCGCCACCCTGGCGCCGTATCGAACCGAACGCCTCCAATTGCCGCTCGATCCCGATGAAGCCCGGGAATACCAGACCAATCGTGACCTCTACGTGAGCTTCCTCCGCATGCACAACATCAGCTTTTCAAACGCCGCCGGTTGGCAGCAGTTCATCGGTCTCTGCGCCCGCCTCGAAGGTGGGCGGGAGGTCTTCAATGCCTACTTGCGGCAAAAACGTGTGGCCGCCGGTAACCGCGCCAAATACCGCATGATCTGGGAACTCCTGCAACGGCACCCCGGGGAACGGACGCTCATCTTCACCGCGGATAATTATACCGCTTACGAAATCGGCCGCCGATTCTTTCTACCTGTATTGACGCAGCACACTCGCGTCGCGGAACGTAAGGCATTCCTCGGCGCCTTCCGTGTCGGAACATATCCGGTGCTGGCGAGCAGCCGGGTATTGACTGAAGGCATCGATGTGCCCGAGGCCAGCGTTGGCATCGTTGTCTCCGGAAGCGGCAGCATCCGTGAACACGTGCAGCGGCTCGGCCGCATCCTGCGGCCCGCGTCAGGCAAGCAGGCCATGCTCTA
>CAUZRT010000185.1:0-6891 GCA_963582235.1 Lentisphaeria bacterium | reverse complement strand
AGCCGCAGAACCCGTCATCCTTCATCGCCTGCACCTTTGCCGCCAGATTTTCCGGTTCCACGGGCAGAAGCGTGTAGGTGGCGTCGATTCCCAGGGCCTTGAAGCCCGCCTCCTGCATCTGTGGCGAGACGGAGTGTTTCACCGGCCAGCCGAGCAAGCCGTATTGCCGGGGACGATTGGTGGCTGGATGCATGGTCAATGGAGAATGGGGTGGTTGTTTCGCGTCCGGTTGAATGTCATTAGCCCCGCGATTCATCGCGGGATGTGTGATACGGATGCAATGCAGGAACCGTTTCAACGGTTGCGACGCTTCGAGTCGCGCCTCGCCCTAAACAAGTACGGGATGGGAATGATTGATGGACCGAATCAACTTCTACGTTACAGTACACCCACGTGTGACTCACAGTTTAGTATTTCATATCGGAATACCGATTATACTTATACAGATACGACGATCCATTGTCCATTACCCCATCATCCTCATCGCCGGAGATGATTCATGTCTGACGAACCGGAACTGACGCCAGATATAGAAGCCGTGCTCAAGCGTTACGCCAAGCCGCAGCAGGAAGAGCGGCAGCTCAAAGAGGAGAAGGGTCAATTACAGGAGCGGCTGTATGCACATCTGCGAGGGTTTCCGGACACATGCTGGACGCCGCCGGTGACGGGCCGCAGGATGCGCGTCAGTCACAAGGAATTTACGGAGATCGATTACGACGAAGCCCTGCTGGCGGGCCCGCCTGGGTATAACGCTACCGGGAGATTCTGTCCCCCGATCTGAAGAAATCAAGAAAGAAACTGCCGGAGGTGGCGAGTTGCCTGGAACCGGTTCTCGACGAGATCGGCTCGCCGGATCCGGAAAAGATCCGGGATGGCCTGCAGTCCGGTGCGTTCACCATGGACGATTTCCAAGGCACGTTTGAAAAGGCGACAAGGCATCGCGTAACGGTTATCATGATGAAGGACTGAAGGGATTGGGGACCGACTTCGCTCGGGTAGCTACGTCGGTTTCCGCCCAAGGCGGACGTGAGTCCCTTTGGGACGGGACAACGTCCCTCACAGGATCAGCCGGTGGCTGAAAAATTGGGGTGTGCGGAGTGCGGGGTCGGATTGGCGAGGGGATGGTGTACTTGTTTACCGATCACCCGCAGCACCCCACCGGCCTTTCGCTGTCCGCTACACACAAATACGGCGTGACAAATACGCCCTGCGTGAAAGGTGCCACCGGTGCCCCGAAGGGACGGGTCGCCGAGTGTTCTTGCGGCACGGGCAATCATTTCCGCCGCTGCCCGGCGGGTGAACGTCAACAAAAGAACGATTCCCGGGCCGATGCCGGACCGGATAAGGTGTGCGAGACGCGCGATCAGGGTTCCTGTCTTTCCGGTGCCGCCGCCGGCGATGACCAGGGCGGGCCCATCGACAATGGTAGCGGCGTCCTGTTGAGCCGGATTGAGACCGGCGTTCGTATCCTCGCGTTTTTCGTGCGTTTCGTAGTTCATCCATCCATATCCCACAGTGAGTCGTGAAGCCCGGAGACGCGGCTGACGCATGCCTCGGCGGCTCGGATAAAGACATCGCGGTTGGTCCATACCTCGATGCGCTTCCTGACACGGGTAATGCCCGTGTAAATCAGCTCGCGTGTCAGCAATGGATAATACCTGTCGGGCAAGATGAGAATCGCCTCATCAAATTCAGAGCCCTGGCTCTTGTGAACGGTCATGGCGTAAACCGTCTCGTGAGTCGGCAGACGCGCGGGCAGGAACCTTCGAACGTTGCCCTCGGAGCCGCGAAAAACGGCCCGTGGTTCGCCGGCGTCGTCGGGGATAATGATACCGACGTCCCCGTTAAACAGATGCAGATTGTAGTCATTCCTCGTGATCATGACGGGGCGGCCGGGATACCATGGATTGTCGTCTTTAATGAAACCATCGGCACGCAGTATTTCCGCGATCAACCGATTGAGAGCCACGACGCCGTACGGACCATCCCGCAGCGCGGCCAGCATCCGGAAGCGATCGAAACAGTCGAATACAAAGGCGACATCAGCGCCGTCCGCGACCGCACGCAAATAGGAGTCGAATCGTTCGGTGACGACCCCGGCGATTGCCGCCTGGAGCCGATTCTCGGCGGGCAACTGCACATGCCGAATATCTGCGGCGGCGCTGTCGGCGAGGAGTTCAAAGGCGGCGGCGCCGGCGCCGCGGTTGATATCGCGGCTCAGCCGGGCTATGCCGCTGTCGGCGGGGAAACGATGGCTGGTTTCCAGCTGCACGATACAATCCTGCAGCCCGGGCGCCGATGCGGTCCGGAGACTGCCAGGCAATTCCTCACCGGTGAGGCGCAAATAGTTATCACGAAAAACCTGAGAAAAGGAATGGCCCGAGCCGGGATGACAGATGTTGCCGAGGACGGCACCGGCCTCAACGGATGCGAGTTGATCCTTGTCCCCGAGCAATACGAGTCGGGCATCATCCGGTAATGCAGTAACAAGCTTCGACATCAACGGCAGATCAATCATCGACGCTTCATCAACTATAACGGTGCCGACGTTCAGCCGATTGCCCGCATGGTGGCGGAAGTAAGGTGAATGCGGGATCGGGCCGAGCAGGCGATGAATGGTCGAAGCCGAATCGGGCATGCATCCACGCACATCATCGCCACAGTCCAGATCCTGCTTCGCACTCTTGACAGCCTCCTCGAGACGCCCGGCTGCTTTACCCGTCGGCGCCACAAGCACCACATCTGCCGGAGCGACGGACGATAAATCAGCAAGCAGTGCAAGGATTCGAACGATGGTGGTCGTCTTGCCCGTACCGGGGCCGCCGACAATGAATGACAACGGCCGGGTGGCGGCGACGAAAGCCGCGACGTGTTGCCAGTCCGGATGCTTGGCTGAATGTCTATGGAACAGACGACACAGACCGTTTCGCAGCTCTGCTGCATCCATTGCCGCTGGCTCAGCGACCACCCGCGCCTTGACAAAATCGGCGAGTTCCGCTTCGTACCGCCAGTACCGGTGCAGATACAGACGATTCGCCGAATCGACGACCAGCGGCTTGCAGCCGCCGGGCGCCGTGACCGCAGTATGGGCACAGTGGAGCCGCTCGATCCAGGGCGCCAGCTGCGGCAGCGTCGCATCGGTATCCGCATCGGTATCCGCATCGGTATCCAGCTCCGAGATCCGAACGCCTGCAAACTTCGCAAGATCGATACAGGTGTGTCCACCCCCCAACTGCCGGCTGACCAGGGCCGCCGCCAGCATCAATTCAGCGTTGTCGGGGCCGGCGATGCGGCCGATGAAGCGGGCGAAATGCAGATCGATCGCGCGGCACCCGCCGCAGTTGTGCAGTTGTTCAAGGGTAGCGATTGGCATCGGTGGAGGGTGGAAGATTGGGGTCGTGTGTCCTCGTCCTCGATTGCGACGCGGTTTCGAAAACCCGCCTTCGCTCGGCTTCGGCGAGGTGCGCAAGGACCGCTCCGCTGAGGACGAGAATGATTAAGTTTCAGAGGAGGGTTTAGGGTTCAGTGTGTGCGATCGGCATGTGCGCAGCCGTCAGGCGAGGAGTTCTCGGCACAACTCGTCAATCAAGGCGAAAGGCGGTCGGTCGAAGAAAATTCCAGAGTTGGCGTCCGGTGCAATGCCGCGAACGAATAAGTAAAAGACACCACCGAAGCAGTGGTCATAATCGTAGTCTTCCGGCATTCGCCGCCGGAGATAACGATGCACCGCCATGGTGTAGATGTGGTATTGGAGGACATAGTAGCTTTCCCTCATGACGCGCGCCAGGGCCGGGCTTTCGTAATCCGTGGTCGCGGCGCCGAGGTAGTTTGATTTCCAGTCGACAATGTAGAAGCGATCGTCCCGGGTGAAAACGAGATCAACGAATCCCTTCATGAACCCCTGAAGCTGGCCAAATGTTAGGGCATCGATTTTTTCGGGGAAATCGCCATAACACGCCTCCTGCCGATGGCGGGCGAAAATGTCGTGCAGCCGATTCCGCGACATTGTCTGCAGGGGCATGTAGAACTCCAGTTCACTGGTGCAGTCCTGAGGCCGCACGTTGGCCAGCTTCAGCCGGCCATGCTCCGATGGCAACGGCGCATCGCACACATTGCGTACCATCCTGTGGATGGCGGGCTGCCAGCGCTCGACGTCATATTGGGATTCATCCAGTGCTTTCTTGATCAGCGATTGGGTCGCCTCGGACATGACGGCGGTGAAATCGAGATCTTCGAAGATCTTGTGTATAAGTATCCCGGGGCGTGCACCCTGGGGAAACGAAAACATGTCGGCGCCAACAGCGATGTCAGCGGCCGGCACGGTTTCCGTTCCGACCGTGGCCGCGACACCGGGGCCAGTCTCATCGCGATCGGGCAGTTCCAGACGCCGTTTTTTGCCGCTGACCATAGCCGAAAAACTCGAAATGCGCCAGGTCGACGGAATTATTCGGGTAAACCGCCGATGTTTCAGGCTGTCGGCGGAGCGGCCGGCGGATTCGAAAGCGGGTCCGTCCGCCAGCGGCATTTCAGAGAGTTGAATGGCCCCGTCACTGCGTTCGGCAACGGCTTTGACATCGTTCCAGAGATCGGTGCTGGCAGCGGTCTTGTAACGTTCGCCGGCATCGGGCGACGGCTCGACAGTGTCCTTTGGTTGATGAAAGAGGTAGGCCAGTGCCGATCTTTCGGCATCGTTGAACCGGCCCCAGACCAGGTAGCATCTATGTTGTGCGCGGGTCAATGCAACATAAAGCAGACGCAACGACTCCGCCAGCTGCTCGCGAGCGGCCAGCCGGCGGTGCTGCTCGATATCGGCTGAGCCGAAATCGAGTGTCAGCACATGCCCTGCCGCAGGTCTCAAGGGCATGCCGGATTCAAGACGCCGCACGGGGCATGCCGGATGTGAAGGTGCTGCGCCGGCGCCGACAGCGGCGTCCCGGGCGGACGGCGGCGCGTTCGAGCCGCGTCCGGTATCCGCGTCCGATTCAGACCCTTCCTGCGGCGGTCGGTCGGCAGGCGCCGCCACGTCGGTGGGTTCGTGGAAGAGAACGGAATCTTTCCTGGCCGCGAATTCCCACCATGAGAACGGGCAAAAGACAACGGGATATTGCAGTCCTTTGCATTTGTGAATGGTGACCAGCCTGACGGCGTTGTCGTCTTTCTCGAGTCGCAGCTCATGCTCTTCTATCCACCCGGCGTCGCGGGATCGCTGCTCGGCGAGCCATTTCAGAAGGCCGCCCATGCCCAGCCTGTGCTCGACGGCGGCGCCATGCAGAATTTCGGCGGCGTGGCGAAGGTTTGTCACGCGACGCTCGCCCTGCGGCATCCGCAACAGGTTCGGGTAGAGCTGTTCCTGCACAATCATGGCGCCGAGCATTTGAATGAAGCCCTGCCGGCACCAAGTCTCGTTATACGTCCGGAATTTTACCATCCATGCTTCCCATGCAGATTCATGATGGCGGATTTCATCAATGGCATTACCATTGACGCCGATCATCTTTGTCGCCATTGCCGCCCGGACACGGGCTTCGTTGTTCGGCTCGGCTACCGCTACCATGATCCGCTCGAGCTCCGCGATCTCGTCGGACGCGAACAGGTCCTCAGACGTGTGCATAACGGCGGGAATGCTGTTCTTCGCCAACACCTTATGCATGAGCTGAACCTGCGCATTGGTCCTGAGGATAACGGCAATGTCCTCGGGCATAAGCTTGCGGGCACCGATCAAAATATCGCCGTCGAGCAATCGTGCAATCTCAGCGGCGACGCTTTCGGGGATCGTCTTTTTGGCGATGTCTTTGGTGATCGCTTTCGCATCCTCGGCCTTACAGAACCAAAGCTGGAACGGTGCGGTCTGGGCCTGGCCGTCAATACACAACGGCGACCGATCCGCGGCGCCGGCAGCCTGGACGTCCGGGAACAGAATTTCATCGAAGACGAATGGCCGAACCGCGTCGTTAAAAATCGTGTTGACAGCGGAGACGAGTCGGGTCTCCGAACGCCAGTTTGTATCGAGCGTGAATCGCGAATCGGCCGTGCGGACGGCATCAAGGTAAGCGAAAATGTCGGCGCCACGAAAGCTGTAAATGGCCTGTTTGGGATCGCCGATAAAAAACAGGCTGTGGTCAGGGCCTCCGAAGAGCCGCGTGAATACAGCGAATTGCAGAGGGTCCGTATCCTGGAACTCGTCGATCAGGGCAGCTTTGAATTTTCCCTCAACAGCGCGGGTCATGGCATTGTCGCCGGCCGAGCAGACGGCGCGGTACATGTTCAGCAGCAGGTCATCGAAGGACTGGAGACTGCGTTCCGTCTTGCGATGGTGCAGTTCAGTACGTACGAATTCGAAGAGCTCGACCTTCAGCGCCCGCATGACATCGTCGAGCCTTGCCGCGAGAGTATTGCGCCGCTCTTTGACAACCTCGCACAGCTTAAGGAATGAGTGGGAAGGCGCCGGGCAGTTCTTTTTTGTGCCCTTGGCAATGCCGGTGACAGTGAGTTTCTCGAACTGCTTGAAGAACTCGGGGAATGCTGAGGTGGTGGTGGTAAGTCGATCCATTTCCACCAGCCATTGCGAAATGCCGTCCGCCCCGTACTGGTTCTTCTTGAGCGCGTCTGATGTCATGAGTATGTCGGCAACTTCGCCGCGCACCTGCGGCCAGGTTTGGCGAAGCTCTGCCAAGGCGACGGCGAAGGCGTCGGCCGCGTCGACGTACGACGGAGCGGGCCTTGTCGGGATGACATCCAGGAAAGGATTGGCCAGGTGCTGGGCGAGCTCGGCAGCGAAGGATTCGGGCGAGATTCTGCGGGTCAGAACATAGTCGACGAGAACGGGCGGTGCATTGTAGAACCGGGTGCGCCAGAAATCATCGATGATTTCCTGTTTGATATCGTCGGTTT
>CAUZRT010000184.1:0-6919 GCA_963582235.1 Lentisphaeria bacterium | reverse complement strand
CACGGCTTCGTCGGGCTGTCCTTGAACAATGTGGCTGCCAACGCCATGCCTTCGTGAATGGCGACCGGTGTCAACATGACGCGATCGGTGACATCGCCGATTGCGTACACGGACGGCACGGAACTTTGCGAAAACGCATCGACGGCGACCGCGCCCTTGTCCGTGAGGCAAACGCCGGCATCCTCGAGACCCAGGTCGGCTGTGTGCGGCGTGCGCCCGGTCGCATACATTACCGTGTCGGCAGTCAGCTCTGCGCCGTCGTGCAAGGTTGCGACCAGCTCACCGTTTCGTTTATCAATCCGCTCCACGTTGGCATTGAAACGCAAGTGGACGCCCTTCTTGATCATTTCATCACGCACGGTTGTGCGAACATCGTCGTCGAATCCGCGGAGAAAGAGCTCGTTTCGGTACAGAAGACGGGTCTCGCTGCCCAACCCGTTGAAAATTCCGGCGAATTCAACGGCGATATATCCGCCGCCGATAATGATCACACGGGACGGAAGATCCGGAAGATAAAAAGCCTCGTTCGATGTGATAACGTGCTTTACACCGGGAAACGGCGGGAGTTTCGGCGAACTCCCGGTCGCGATCAAAATGTAGCGAGCCGTGTATTCGCGGTTCCCGACGGCAACCGTGTTCGCATCGACAAGACGCGCGCGGCCTTCGATGCGTTCCACGCCCGCGCCGTCGAGAACACCGGCGTAGATCCCGTTCAAGCGATTGATTTCCTCGTCCTTGTTGCGGATGAGTCGTTGCCAGTCGGGCGTTCGATCGCCAACGGCCCAGCCAAAGCCCGCTGCGTCCTCGAACTCTTCCCGGAAATGGGCGGCATAGACCAGGAGTTTCTTTGGAACGCAACCGACATTAACACAGGTGCCGCCGAGCCGGTCGTGTTCGGCAACAGCGACGCGGGCGCCGTAATTGGCTGAGATGCGACTGGCCCGAACACCGCCGGATCCCGCTCCGATGGTAAACAGATCGTAGTTGTAGGACATGGTTTGTCACTTCTGGTTTCCCGCTACGACGGCCCCTGCATGTGCGTGGCAGGTTTTCCGCTGCGGGCACGTAAGCCTGTGGCTGACAGGTTTCTCGTAGCGTAGCAAAGATTCCGCTCATGGTTGATGGTGGAGGCACTGACCCCGCTCCGTAGTCGTTGGGGAGACGGAGGTAGCGGCTGAGTTTGGTCTCGAGAATATGGGTGAGTCGTAGTTTGCCCTTATAATACAGTGAGACGAGCCGCTTGCTCTACTGCTATAGTTTCTGCTTTTTCAGCATGCCGATCTTGTAGTCAGCTGTGTCCGTACCCCAGTACTCGATGTACTAGGTTGAGTTCTGGCAAATAGTGGCTGACCGAAAACCCGTGATTTCCCGATTCGCGGCGGATGGATCTGTCGGTGCACGCATGCGGAGTCCGCAATCCAGCGATCATCGAGTGAATAAAATTTCGCGGCGGCAGTCATACATCAGGGTCGTTCGCCGGCGGCGAGACGGGCGTTGATGGCGTCGATCAGCGGCGGCACGTCGGCGATTGAATCCACAACATAATGGGTGCCCGCGTGTGTCATTCGCTGACATGCCTTTGTCCGTCTGGTTTCGCGTTCGCCGGGACCGAGGGCGGCAATTTCGGCCGCCGTCATGCCGAATTCGTTGCCGGTCAATGCCAGACCGATCGTCCACATGCCGGCGTTCAAGCCCTCGGCGATATCCGGCAGGGTATCGCCCACTTTGACGAAGGCTTCCATGGGATAGATCTGCAGATTAAAGGCGTTCTGCAGACACATCCAGGGATGTGGCCGACCGGCCGGCACCTCAGTGGCACATACCGATGAATCCGGCTGGTAACCGCGTTTCCGCGCTTCGTCGCTGAGCAGTTCCATCATCTCCTTCGTGTAGCCGGTCGTCGATCCGATCTTCATTCCGCGCCGTCGGAAATCCTCACAGGCTTCCAGGGTGCCCGGAATGAGGTCCGCATAGTCCGCAAGGCAGCCCAACTGGAGCGGGATGAAATCCTGGAACATTGTCTCAACGTCGTCTTCCGTGCACGGCTGCCCCTCAAATGTCTGCCACGATTCCGCCACGCGCGGGATTTTCGAGATGGCACGGATGTGCACCTTCTTGTGGGCGCCCATGGGTTCGCGTGCCTCCGCCATCGAGATCTCGACGCCCTGGCGCTTGTACACCTCGACAAAAACGACAGCCGGCGCGAAACAGCCGTAGTCCATGGTCGTGCCGGCCCAATCCAGAATGACCGCCTGTAGCGGCCCGCGATAGGATCGCTGAAAGATAAAATCCATTATTGAAGCTCCGTTTCCTTCCTATGAACAGGCGTTTGCCGGCCCGGCGCTGCCAGTTTCAGGAGAGAATGCGTTATTCCTCACTCTGCAAACTCCACATACCCGGGATACGATTCGCTGTATCGAATGAGGGCATAGTACATGCCGGCCGGCTCCTTGTCTACATCAGAAAGCGGTCGTGACCGACCTGGACCCCATTCGCATGGCCCGGATAGAAACCACCTGCCGGTGCCTCTCCGCGGAACGAGCACTCGTGCGGCAACTTCCCCCGGTCCTGGATTTCCTTGATCATTGCTTTACTTTCGGATGTTCACGCGCGCGCCGCCGGCGCCGTGTCGCTGAGGTTCTGAACATGATCTTACGCCTGGTGTCCAGAGTCTTCATCAGTGGCTGAACGAAAACCTGCGATTTCCCGATTCGCGGCGGGGGTCCGCCGTTGCTCCAAGCACGATCCGACGTCAAACGGACCCCCTTGGAGCGTCGACGGGACTCCGCCGATGAGTTTTCGTTCATACACTTAATTAAGACTCAGAACCCTGGCCGCTCACCCATCGGAAGCCCTTGTGCAGGAACAACCGGTGCAAGTTGAGGCGTACGCTCAGACTTGCCGGGAAACCATATGACGTGGGAAAACCGGATGACGGCACGCCGGGATATCGATTCAGGGTGGGGTTTTCGCAAGGGGATGATCAACGCGAGAAAATTACCGTCAGTTTGCGGACTCCGCAAACTGACCGAACTGCCCGCGGCGCATTTGCATGTCGGCCGATGAGCGCCGAACTTAACTCGCTGCGTTCTGCATTTGGGGAATTGGGTAGATGGGGAAACGGGTTTTACACCCTATCCCCCAGCTACCTTACCACCCATTGCCGGCCGTCGATACACGAGTCACCAGGCATTCCATTTCAAGGCCATTCATTGCATTTCCGAGACAGTTAAAAATTACCTTTCCGGTTGCCAAGTATTGTCACCAGATCAGAGAGAGATGAGACACAGTACTCTCAACAAGGCCGAATTCGATCCGCCGCGTGATGGATGGTATTATTGGGCCGAGTTCCATACACGGAACGGCGATGCCATCGAAGCGAACTTTCTTCCGCTGCCGGCAAATGGTGTTCTGGAGTTCGGGTTTTCCGGCGGCATGGAGGCGGCTGTTGTCAAGCTTGACGCCGGGCGGCGGCGGGTGTCGTTGACGACGGCGGAATGGAACCGGGCGCAGCCGATCGCCGCGGGCCGGTTCAGTCTGAGCAAACGGCGTCTGCATGTGCTGCGAATCGAAAAAACAGCGGGCCGCGGCAACCTCGTCAAACTGGCCGATCTCCGTGTACTTCTCGACGGCGAAGTGATTCTGCGGGCCGAGAACCTCAATCTACTGCCGGAGATGGGCGTGGCGCTCGATGCGAGCGGCGTGCGTGTCCGTCGCGTCGTGCACCGGGGACCGTCGCCGGGCATACCCCACGTCCTGCACGTCGGTGGATGGCAGATGCCGAATAACGATGTGATAGCCGAGAACCTTGAATCAATTTGCCGGGGAATCCGGCAGGCCGCGGAGACCGGGGTTCAACTGCTGGTGACGCCGGAGACGAGTCTTGCGGGATTGTTCCCGACACACGGTGCGTCAACCGGGATGAAAAGGGGATTGCGGCGGCAGCGCGGCGGCTGCAGAAAACTATCACCGGAATAGCCGGCGCACCGTATGTCATTGTGGGAATGCCGGTCTGGCGCCGGGTCGCCGGACACCGTCGCCGGCGAAATCGATTCAACGCCTCACGGGTGTACGCACCGGACGGCCATGTGGAATCGACGCATGTGAAGATCCACTCCTGCGAAAACGGTTACTGGCATGGCTACCGACTCTGCGAGTTCAATGTGTACGGCGTTCCCTGCTGCATGCACATCTGTCATGACCGACGCTACCCGGAAGTCTGGACGCTGCCTGTGATGTTCGGTGCCCGTCTGGTTCTGCATCCTGCGGCCTGCCGGGTCATGGGAACCAGCATCGACGGCTTCGAAGCCTGGGCCGGCGAGACGACCGCGACGTCCCATGCTTATTACGTTTTCGTCAATGCGGGCGGTCACAGTTGCATTGTCGGTCCGCGAAATCCTGGAAACATACTCGCTGTCAGCGATGAGTGCCGGCGGGACAATCCGTCATTTCCATTGGCGGGTGCGCCTGTGGAGTGCCTGCTTTCGGCACGGCTGCCGATCGCCGAGGCTTACGGCTATTGGCCTGTGCGATCGTTCCGTGCTTCGGAAGAGATCGCGGCGTCGTACCTGCAGCTTTATCGGCAAATGGGCGGCAACCATGAGCCGGTTTGAGGGCACGTGAAAGCGGACGCGGGTTCAATGGATACTGTCATCGATCAAATTGACCTGCACCGGGGGCACATTTCGGTCGAACCGCATTTCAATGCCACATGGAGAAGCCGCCGTCGACCACGAGGTTCTCCCCAGTTACATAATCACTGGCCGGCGCCGCGAGAAAGAGGACGGCGCCTTTGAGGTCGATGGGGTCGCGGCCCATGCGACCTTGCGGTGTCACGTCGCTGTACGCGTCGATGAAGGACTCGGGTTGGCCGCGTTCGAAGCCGCCGGGCGAAATGGCGTTGACCAGGACGCCCATGGGTGAGAGAAGCCCTGCCAGGTCCCTTGTCGCACCGATGACACCGGCTTTGGCGCCGGCGTATTCGACGGGCTGTTCATTGAGGCCGGTACGGTTGTACATTCGCCGGTCGCGGCCGATCATGCCGGCCGTCGATGCGATGTTGATGATCTTACCGCGCCCTTGATCCGCCATGATCTTGCCGAACGCTTTGCAGGCGAACAGCGTGCCGACCAGATTCACATCCACGAGCTTGCGGATATGGTCGGGATCCCGCTCGAGGAAATTTGTCGGTGACAAATCGAGCCCGCCGCCGGCGTTGTTGATGAGGATGTCGACGCGACCTTTCCAGTTGCGCACGGTCTCGGCGAATGCGGCCACCTGTTCATAGTCGCTGACATCGAGCGCCCGTGCGAGAACGTCACGATCATATTCGCTCCCGATCATCTCAGCGGTTTTTTCCGCGCTCTCCAACGATCGCGAAGTGATTGCCAGGTCACAGCCGGCGTCGGCGAGGATCTCATCCATGTAATATCCGA
Organism: Lentisphaeria bacterium; assembly: GCA_963582235.1. GTDB lineage: Bacteria > Verrucomicrobiota > Lentisphaeria > JABSQK01 > CAJWLW01 > CAUZRT01. The sequence continues at coordinate 1,484 of CAUZRT010000184.1, read as the reverse complement.
AATTGCGGGCGCCGCCGATGACAACCGCCACCTGACCGCTGAGATCGAATAACTCATTGAATCGCATTGTCACACTCCTTGGTAGTTTGGGTATTATCATACACGTCCGGCTCCAAACTGCAAAAACCGGGTTCAAAACGGGCGCGGTTTGAATTCGTCGCACCCGGCGCCGCGGAGCAGGAGGGATGTCAGCGGGTCATTGAATTCGCGCCGTTCGGCTCTATCGTTATTCAACATCGATGCAGCGGGCCCAGATCAATCACGCTGACATCGGCGAGGATGACAAACGGAAAACCATGTGTGACAATGCGATCGGCCTGTGGGGGCTGGATGAATGAGCCATGGGACTGTCGTGTTCTTGCGCCGATACCAAATTCCCAACACCCGGCATCTCAGGAGCCTTGCAATGACACCCGAACAAATCGCCAAACAATTCCATGAGGATGGTTTCGTCGTCATCCCGCAATTGTTCGCCGCCGAAGAGGTCGGAACGATTCTCTCCGAGATCGATGCGTACATCGAGGCGTTTGCGTCAACTCTGCCGCCCGGCGAAATCTATTTCGAAGACGGCCCGACGCGGGCCGTGAAGAGTATAGTTCAATTGGATGAACGGATGTCATTTTTCTCGGACCTGCGGACGGACCCGCGTCTGGTCGAAATCATTCAGGCGATCTGGCCCGGCTGTGACGTCATCCCGCGCAAATGCATGTATTTCGGCAAGGCCGCCGGCGAAGGCGGCGCGGCACCGGCGCACCAGGACAATGCGTTTCAATGCTGGGATCCGCCTGACGCGCTGACACTCACAATTGCCCTGGACGCCTCTTCAGCGGAGAACGGAGCTTTGTGCTGCCGGCGGGGCTCACATCAGGCGGGATTGCTTCCCCATCGGCAGTCGGGGATGCTGGGGTTCAGCCAAACACTAGCAAATCCGGGCGTGGCGGAGCCATACGTACCGGTGCCGTTGTGCATGGCACCGGGGGACGCAGCATTGCATCATATAAACACGATCCATGCCAGCGACGCCAATCTGAGTGATCGGCCGCGACGCCAATTGGGAATCGGGTACCGTTCATCGCGCGCCCACCGCGATGACGCTGCCTGGCAGAAATACCAGCAGGATCTGGCGGAACTGCACGGGGAAAATTAGTGTCGTGTGATGCGGCACCGCGAACGCTGAGCACGGTTTTCGGGCGCGGCGTTCACTATCTACCGTTTGTGTTTATCAGCATCTGCTATTACTTATGTGTCGTTCGTGATAAATGCGAAACCGGATGACACGTTGTTCAAGGCCCATCCGTTTGACCGTCTGACATTGACATACCTGTCTATGCTGCGGGTACTGTTTGATTACTTTAGAAACCTGATCTTTCCTGTCTCTCTGAATTGCCGCTATGTCGACCACTTGCCATTCTCGCTTCTCGAGCCAAAAGTCCTGATCGCGTTCGTTGCCGTTGTCATGACGGCGGTGCTGACTGTCCGGAAGG
>CAUZRT010000183.1:0-6943 GCA_963582235.1 Lentisphaeria bacterium | reverse complement strand
GCTTCGGAATGCTGTTAAATGTGTGCCGTCTCAGGGTCCGGCGGAAACACCGGATGAATATGATGGGCCGATCTTGGTCGTTGCGGGTAGCCGCCACGATTGCACGTTCTGCCAGGTCGAGGCTGCAGCGGCCGCCGGCGTGACGGTGTTGCGATTTGATCTATCCGGCCACCGGTCCGATGCGGGCGTCGTAGCCGGCGTCAGGCACATCCTGGCGGGCCGCAACGTCATTCTGGCGACCGATGCCCATGGCGAAGCTACGGACGCGGATGCGGCAGCGCAATGCATCGCGTCGACAGCGGTCGCGATCGTGGATCGCACCGGGATCGGCGGACTCGTTCTCACCGGAGGCGACATTGCCGCGGCTACATGTACCGCCCTGGACAGCGCATCGATCCGACTGCTGGATGAAGTTGCCGCGGGAATCCCGATGGGCCGGCTGCACGATGGACGCCGGCCGGGACTGCCGGTCGTCACCAAGGCGGGAGGTTTCGGCGCCGATGACGCGTTGGTCAAGGCTGTCGAACGGTTGCGAAACGTTGGTACGCCGGGATAAAACTCACTTCAGGATCAATGAATCAAGACATTTCATTTGATGCCGTGGCGCGGCTAGCCGCGGTGGACGACAACGTCGCCATTGCCGTCAAATCGATGGCGGCGGCAACGACGATTACTTTCAACGGCGGTCCATTGACGCTGTCACACGGCTTGCTCGAAGGGCACCGTTTTTGCATGCGGCGTATTCCAAAAGGCGGTGCCTTGCTGTCCTGGGGGTTGCCGTTCGGTGCCGCTTTGGTCGACATCGAGCCGGGTGACTACGTGTGCAATGAACAGATGATAGCAACCCTTGTCGAGCGCAAGATCAGCCATCAACTGCCGGGCGCTCCGAATTTCGAGGATTGCCATGTCCCATACCGGCTGGACCCCGCGGTTTTTGAACCGGGCGTTCAGATAGCGCGGCACGACCACCAGCGCTACTTTTCCGGTATCGATCGCCCCGGCGACCGCGGTGTCGGCACGCGGAATTACATTGTCATCCTCGGCACGACATCCCGGGTTTCCGGATTCGTTCATGCGGTGGCCGCGAGCTTCCAGGACATACAACGAAAGCACCCGAATGTTGACGGTGTTGTGGCAGTAGCTCACACGGAAGGGGGTATGCACGACGCGCCGCATAATACGGAGTTCCTGCTCCGAACACTTGCGGGATTCATCATCCATCCGAACGTGGGCGCCGTTCTGATCGTTGATGTCGGTAGCGAACCGGTTACGAACGATGCGGTTCGCCGTTATATGCTCGATCGGGGATATCCGCTCGCTCAGGTAACCCATCGGTTTCTGAGTATCGGCGAATCCATCGAAGCAGGGATGTCGGCAGCGCGGCAAGCCGTTTCCGCATGGCTGGATCCGGTTAATACTGCGGCGCGCACACAACAGTCGATCGCGCATTTGAAACTGGCGCTGCAGTGCGGTGGCTCGGACGCATTCTCGGGAGTTTCCGCCAATCCGTTGGTGGGACTTGTCTCGAAGGAGATCGTTCGTTACGGCGGTTGCGCCTGTCTTGCCGAAACGACCGAATTGATCGGTGCGGAGCCCTACGTTCTGGAGAATGTCCGGGATCTGCAGACGGCCCGCAACTTCCTTGATGCCATCGACCGGTTCCACGAGCTCGCCGGCTGGCATGGGCACACGCCCGAAGGCAATCCGTCCGGCGGTAACCGGCTGCGCGGCCTTTATAACATCATTGTTAAATCAATTGGTGCGGCGCTCAAGAAGGATCCGGATGTGCGCCTGGATTTCGCGATTCCATACGGCGGGCGGATGCAGGAGCCCGGTTATTATTTCATGGACACGCCGGGCAATGACCTCGAGAGTATTGCCGGTGAAGTGGCCGGCGGCTCGAATGTCATTTTTTTCACGACCGGTAACGGCTCGATCACAAACTTTCCGTTCGTCCCAACAATCAAAATTGTCACGACCACGGGCCGCTACGAGTTGTTGCGCAATGAGATGGATGTGAATGCCGGCGCCTATCTCGACGGCGAGGATCTCGACAAGCTCGCCCGGGAGACCATCGACCTCATGGTTGAGGTGGCGAATGGTCGTCGGACCGCCGGCGAGAAAGCCGGCCACTCGCAGGTGCAGATTTGGCGAAACTGGTTGCAGACGGCGCCCGGCGATCTGGACGCCATGCGGACGGCCGAGATCCGCAACGGCAAGCCGCTTCATGTGGTCAGCGGCGGCCTGGTGATTCCGGTCGGCGCCGCGGAAACACGGTTGCCTGCGGCCGGCGACACAAACGACCGGGAGCGGATCGGCCTGATTCTGCCCACAAGTCTGTGCTCGGGACAGATCGCAAACCTCATTGCCCGGTATCTGAACGTCAAGGGTATCGGCCGGGATCGCGGGATTTCCCGTTTCGTTGCTTTGCCGCATACCGAAGGCTGCGGCTCTTCCAGCCACGACGATTTCGACGTCGCGACGCGAACACTGGTCGGTTATCTCGTGCACCCGAAGGTTGCGATTGGATTATTTCTCGAGCATGGATGCGAGAAATTCCACAACCATTATTTTCAGGACTTCCTGAGCGGCCAGGGCTACTCACCCGATCGTTACGGTTGGGCCAGCGTGCAGCTTGACGGCGGCATCGAGTCGGTGACGGCTAAGGTGGAAGACTGGGTGACGACGGCATTGGCGAGCTATGGGGGGGACGCGCCTGGAGAGTCCGGTGAAGACGGACCCGCGGGGGACGGACGGCCAAGCCTGTCGCTGGGGCTGCACGCCGTGGGCGACGTCTCGGAAAACGTAGCGGCGGCATATGCCGTTGTCGCGCTGTCGATTATTCACAGCGGCGGCAGTGTGACGATACCCTCCTCGGCGTCCTTCCTGGAATCCGGTCGCTTTCAAAAGGAGCTGTTGGGACCGGGCCGTTTCGAGGTGACCATCGGATATGCCGAGCGACCGGGAGCGAACGGACTTCATGTGATGGATGCCCCGACGCGTGATGACAACGAAACTCTGACCGGGCTGGGTGCGACCGGGTCGGAGGTCATCTGCACATATGTCGACGAACATCCGCTTCAGTCCAATCCAATGATTCCGGTTGTCCAGATGACGGCGGCTGGGGACACCGATCGGTCGGCCACGGGCGGGATTGATTTAGTTCTAGATCCTTTGGCCGACGGAGTGCGCGAAACCGCCGCGAAAATTGTTGGCCGGATCACAGAGACATTGTGCGGGCAGTACATACCGAAGCTGCACGGAAATGGTATTACGGCGTTTCAGATCACCCGCGGCCGGCTGAACGTTTCTCTATGAATCCGACGCATGTAAACATGCGTCGGATTCATAAGGATTGCTGACGTCAACGGAGTTACATTCGACAGACGCCGGCTACCCTCGTAACGAACCACGTCGCGGAACGCTTCGCGAATACGATTTGTATCGGGGGGATACGCGTTCTCGAGCACGGGCGAGAAGGGCGGCGGGATATCGGACGAGCAGACGCGCTTGACGAGTGCCAGCAGCGTCTCGGCGCATCGTTCCATGATCTGTGACGCGAGCTCGGCGACGCCGCCGCCGGTGTGTGGGCCTTCCTCGACGATCAGTACGCGGCCGGGCAGTAAGAACGTTCTAATTTGGTAACGACATTCTCGTCATGCCCTTCTGCAGCCGCGTGCTGGATCTCGGCTCCGGCGGCTCACATTTCGCACCAATCGAACAAGACACCTAACGTATCCTCACGATCGGTGTCGAGTTTTTTTATACACCTGCTGCGCTTCGGCGGTGGATGGATCGAGGGATATCAGGTTCGACACGCGCATCTGGCCGCGCTCGAGATAAGTATAGAACAGCTTGGTCTGGCGCGGATGCGTCCATGCCGCCTGATCCGCCGGCAGCTTCTAATTGGACTCTTAATCTGCTGTTTACGAAAAGGAAACGGGTGCGCTGATCTGTTCCAGCAGTTTCCGGGCGGCCTCCGCGGCAAGCTGAAAGCAAGCCGCATCGTCGAGGTCCTCGAGCGCCTGATTTGCGGTGCCGCTCGCGCCGGTTGCAAGGACGGCGGGGGAGTGCGCGAGGTGCGGTTCCAGGCTCACGGGGCCGCTCCAACCCCGGGCGACGGCATCTTCGAGTATGGGGCGCACCTGGCCCGTTCCCAGGCCAACGGGCACATGCTGGTTGGCGGCATCACTGTCTTTGAGATGAAAGGCATCGGTCTGATCTCGAAGTGCCTCCCAGTTGGCCCACACGTCATCGCCGCTTTGATTGAAGTTGTCAAAATCGAAGATCATCCGGAACGTCTCGGCGTCCCGCAGTTCCTCGGCAATCCGGTGCACTTCCGGTAGGCGGTCGCCGAAGATCTCGCGCTCGTTTTCGTGATAGAGCACAAGACCGAGTTCGCCGGCTTCGTTGCGGAGTTCCCGCAACCGCGACAAGGATACCTGCGCCCATTCGTCAAGATGCCGGGCAGCTTTGTTGTAGTAACTGAAAATGCGCACGGCATTGCATTCAAAGACGTCTTTCAAGGATGCAAGATGACGCAGGCGATTGCGGTCGGTTTCGAAGTCGTCGTCGATATCGATCTTGCCGATTGGCGATCCGAACATAGCGACGCGGATTTCAGCGTCCGCGAGTTTCTTCCGGATCGATTCGGCGCCATCGACGGGGAGATCAATGCAACTGAAGCCGTCGATTGCGCGCAGATCGACACAAGGGATCGAAGCGCCGCGCAACGCAGCGATCTGTTCGTCCGCCGTCTGTCCGGCTTCGTCCGCAAATGCGCTCAATGTCCAGCTCATCGTTTCTCCTCAACTCGAGTATGATTTGTGTGTAAAGGACAGGCCCCGCACCGACGGGGGTTGCACTCATATCGCAGGGTGGACAGTTCCGTCTACGCGAACCACATAAGTTACTGACGGATTCGAGCCTGTACAACGAAAATACCGGAAACGCGGCTTCGTTCATTGCGATTTCCTCGAGCTTTGAATCATGAGCATGCATAAACGGAGCATTCAAAAATATTTTAACATTCCGGTCCGAGTATAAAGCCGCTTGGAAACGCTGTCAATTCCGGTAGATTCGTATGTCATTCCGATAAGGAGGAGATTAAGGGGAAAGATTACGAGTGTGTGAGAAAAGCCCCGGCGCCGCCGGCTAACTCGACAGTATCGCCTTCTAAACCCCGATCCGTCAGCCGACGGATGAACCCTCGAGGTTCTTGGGAGAGCAAACCATGCCCAACGAATACCTGATTCGCCATGGCGATATCTATGACGGCCGCGGTGACACGCCGAAGCAAGTCGACATCCACATTCGCGGTGGTGCGATTGCCGAAATCGGTCCCGATCTCGCAGTACCAGGGGCTTTGGTGATCGACGGGAGCGGGATGCTGATCACGCCGGGCCTGATTGATCTGCATGTCCACGTTTTTACCGGGATGGGTATTTACAGCATTGCGCCGGAAGATGCGGGATTACGCACCGGTGTCACGACGCTGCTGGACACGGGCAGCGCCGGCTCGTTCGGGATGGAGACGTTCTATCGCTTAGTGCTGACGCAAGGCCCGGAGGATGTCTTCGCCCTGGTGAACATTTCGCAACTGGGGGTTCAGGGCCGTCCGACCGTCAAGCCGTGCGTCGGCGAGCTTGACGATGTCCGGTACGCTCACACGCCGTCCGCCGTGGCCAGCGTTGAACAGTTTCGCGACCGCGTGATCGGCACAAAGGTCCGATTGACGGCGACACTGGCGGCGGACAATGTCGAGAATGAGCGGGCCGGGTTGCGGAGTGCCGTAGCGGCCGCGGAAGAGACCGGCGTGCCGTGCATGGTTCATCACTCCCTTTCTAATATCTCGGTGGGGGAAGTGATGGAAACGCTACGGCCCGGCGATATTTACACGCACTGTTTCCACCCGCACGCCGATAATGCATTTCAGTTGGACGGTGGTGCGGGTGTGGATGCCTATCGCGGTGCACGCGACCGCGGCATCTTTATCGACGTCGGCCACGGCGTCGGTTCCTTCGGCTGGGAAAGCGCCGAGCGCGCCTGCCTGGAACACGGCTTCTGGCCGGACACCATCAGCACGGATCTGCACCAGTTCAATCTGCACGGCCCGGTTTTCGATCTGCCGACGACAATGAGCAAATTTCTGTATCTTGGCATGCCGTTGGGACGGATCATCCAGGCGGTGACGTCAAGCGCCGCGCGGGCCATGGGGCTCGCGGATCGGTTCGGGGTGCTCGAAGCAGGGCGGCAGGCGGACGTCACGCTGTTGCGGCGGGTCGACGGCGAGTTCGACCTGGTGGACGTCGAGGGCGCAATCCGCAAGGCGAATCAACGTCTCCTGCCGGTAGCCGTGTTCAAGAACGGCGTCTACCGACCGTGTCAGAACCAACTGGCCCGTGATATCGTCAAATCGGTGCCTTCGGTCCGCACCTGAATCGCAGCTGAGGATCGCGTGTGTGAGGGAAGCCACGAATGCCCGGACGCTCGCCCTCCAGGGGTTAGAATTGAGGTCGCCCGGCGGTCCTGAACGCTCAAACTTTGGGGCTTACAATGACATCCGAATCGACAGCCATCGTCAGAACCGTGACCGGTGAGGTGCGGGTGAATGAATTGGGCGTCACGCTGCCCCATGAGCACCTCATTCATCGCATCAGCATTCATTCGGGAAAGGACGACAACACATGTGTCGACACCGATTTGGTCGCTGATGAAATGCGCATTTTCGCTGAAGCCGGCGGTGGTACGATCTGTGATGTAACTCCCGTCGGGGTAGGTCGCGATCCGACCGCACTGCGAGAGGTGAGCGAAAAGTCCGGCGTGCAGGTGGTCTCGGCAATTGGGATCTGCCAGGTCGAAGTATGGCCGGACGAGCTGCGAGGGGAATCGCGTGCCGACATCGCCGATATGAGAACCATCACAAGGATGTTGTCGGTCATGG
>CAUZRT010000182.1:0-6961 GCA_963582235.1 Lentisphaeria bacterium | reverse complement strand
CCCAATAGGGATGTCCAGCGGCACCCGGCCGCTGGACATCCCTATTGGGGTTGCTAGTTTCAGGACTAGGCGATGTTGTCTTGGATGTATGCGATTATGTCGTCGCTTTCGTACATCTGTACGTCCTTGTCCGGATCGAACAGAAACGGGACTTGCGCTTTTCCGCCGTGTTCGCGCAGTTCGACCATGTGGCGACTGTTCGGATCAGAACTGAGGGCCGGCTTCATAACATAGGGCAGGCTCTTCTGCTCCATATAGGCGCGGACTTTGCCGCAAAACGGGCAGGCCTCACTCAGGTAGAGTTCTATCACAGCAATACCTCGATCGTATAAGAATTTGTTTCTGACGCTCAGCCGGACTTCACTCGTAATCGCTCAATTCGTAATCGCTCTGTATTCGAACATCGATTACAAATGGGTCGATTACGAATCACGGATGAAATGCCCCGGCGAAGCCGGTTACCTCGATTTTCTAAATTACTGATGGTGACACTGAGCGGAATGACAAAGTATTCCGCATGCGTACTGTATACAAGAGCATCGTCAGTGGCTTCATGCTCGACCGGTTTGACGTCCTACGCCGGGCGCTGCTGGCCGGTTCGCGATACGGCTCGCCTTTTTGGTGCCGAGTCATCCTCGCGCGTAATTCCGCGGCGAAATTGTTTTGACCGGCGTTCGAAGCAAGCTTCAGGGCGCTGTGCCGTCGTCACAGCGCGGTTGATATTGAAAAATCGTGATGATACGAGAGATTAGACAGAAATCTCCACAACCCCGAATTCCGGAGGCAACATGTTTGTTTACGTTTCCAGCTTCTGCGAGGGCGCCGGGGGCGGCGTGCGTGTTTACAGTCTCGCTTCAGACTCGGGTGCACTCGAATTCGTGCAGGACGTGACTGAAGGCGCCAGGAGCGCGCTTTACGCGGACACGGATCCACAGCAGCGCGGACTTTATGTTGCCGATTCTGTCACGGACTGCGACGGGACGCCCGGTGGCGCTGTGGTTGCTTACGCAATCGACGCGGCAAGCGGCCGTTTGACGTTCCTGAACCGGCAGCCTTCGGGCGGCACGGTGCCCTGCTACCTCAGCGTCGACAACACCGGCGGGTATGTTGTTGCCGCGAACTACGGCGACGGTGCCGTGTCTGTGCTGCCGATCCAGGCAGACGGTAGCCTGGGTCAGATAGTTTCGTCGGCGCGGCACCAAGGCTCGAGTGTCAATGAGGAGCGGCAGACGGGGCCGCATCCGCATTCGATTGTCCTCGATCCGACGAACAACTATGCCTATTCCGCCGATCTCGGCATCGACATGATCATGATGTACCGCTTCGACGCGGCGGATGGCAGCCTGTCGCCGACCGACCCACCGCATGTCTCGGTCAAAGCGGGGGCGGGGCCGCGCCATTTTAAGATTCATCCGAACCGGCGTCATGCTTTTCTCATCACCGAACTGGACAACACCATTATACGGTACAGTTACGAGGAGGCGAGCGGCAACTTGACGGAATGCCAGACGATCCCGGCGCTACCGGCGGACTATTCGGAGATGAGTTATTGTTCCGAGATTCTCATCCATCCGAACGGTCGGTTTCTCTATGGTTCCAATCGCGGCCATGACAGCATCGTCATCGGCGCCATTGACGAGGGGACCGGCGAGCTCAGCGTCGTCGGGCATGAGCCGACTCAGGGCGGCTTTCCGCGGGGATTCGCTCTCGATCCATCCGGGCGTCTGCTGGTGGCAGCCAACGAGAACGGTGACAGTATCTACACGTTTTGGGTGAACGAATCTTCCGGCACGCTCGAAGCGACGGGACACAGTGTCGAAATTATAAAGCCGACAGGTGTGAAGATTGTGGACTTGGAATAGAGGACCACCGTTGCTCAGGTCTGTCTCGCCGTAGTCCCGCTCTGCGGGAGCGAAGTCGGATTGCTATGGCGGTTGAAAATGATGGAATGGCGGAAGAATGGAGGGATGGAATGGAGGATGACCTCACAACTCGTTTGCATTCAAGTGTTCCAGGGTTCTTCTGCCAACGTTTTGGCGAAGTGCACAAAGCACAAGAGCGGGATCTCCATTCGCTGCCGCGGACTACGATCTCACGTTTCAAGCTTTCCGCCAATCAGAATAGCATTCATCGGCGCGGGATAGCATGGGCTTTACGCGCACGCTGATGGCGGATGTGCTGATCGCCTCGGAATTGGCCGGCACGACCTTCGCGTTCACCGATATCAACGAAAAAACCCTGGACGGCATCACACAGCTTGCGCGGCGCGACATCGAAGCTAACAAGTTGCCGGTTCGAATTGTCAGCACCGGGGATCGCCGGGAGGCGTTGGCGGGCGCGGATTATGTCATCAACACCACGCGAATCAGCGGTCTCGAGGCGTTTGCTCTGGAAAAGTCGAATCTGATGTGCTGAAACAGGCGATGATGCTCGATCCATTGGTGGGCGCCATCTGTAACCCGCCGGAGATTTCGCAGCTGGTCGACGAGATGGTGCTGGCGCAAAGCGATTGACTACCGCAATACGGCGCGGCGATGAAATGGCGCCGGGGAGCGGCTGGTAAGGGAATCAAGTCTGGGACCGCGTGAGACCCGCGGGGCGGCCCGTCTGGCGGCGCGCTCGCCGGAGGAACTGAAACGGGAGGCCGGTGCCGGCCCGCGCGTCTCTAATGAAGACCGGGCACTGACCTTGAAGGATGAGGGATACCAGAGATTAAAATGTTGGAAGAATGGAATATCATTCGCGAAGATACGCGAGGGCGCACTCGAGTTCGACGAACGACATCAGGCAGGTTGCTCGGGCGCGTCGGAACCGCGTGCTCCGCGGACGGCTTATGAGTGACAAAAACATTGACAGCCAGCCTCCCATATTGAGTGCAGCTCAAACCGCGTCCGCGAAATTCCAGGTTTCTTAGGAGCGTCCGCCGCCTCACGGTGCGACGCGGTCACCGGCAGAAGTATGAGACATTCTTCAATATCAATTTTTCTGCTGCTTGCGTTTTCTGCAGTATGCCAGACACTGACGATCGATCGTACGAAGCACGACTTCGGGAAGATTCAGGAAACCGAGCGGGCGCAGACAAAGTTCAAGTTAGTGAACACCGGTGTTGCGGAGCTAATCGTCACCGAGGTAAAGACGTCCTGCGGTTGTACGGCGGGAACGTTGCGGCAGGATCGTTTGCAGCCGGGTGAGAAAACCTGGCTCGACGTGTCCTTTGATCCGACGGGCAAGGCCGGCTCGATCTTAAAGGCCGTGGAAGTCATGAGCAATGACCCGGTCAAGCCCAGACAAAGCCTGCAGATCCTTGCCGAAGTCATCCCGCTTTTCAGTTGCCATCCGCGAAAGCTAGAATTTCGCTTCGAGAACGGCTACTTTGACAAGGCGACAAAGACGTTCCGACTATCCAACGACGGGACTGAACTTCTGAAGCTGTTGAACGCCGGATCCAACAAGAGAAAAATGCTCCGTGTCGAAGGGCCCGAAATCACGGAGATCAAGCCGGGCGAAGCGCAGCAATTCAAGGTATCGATTTCCCCGGAGTTCAAGCCGAAGAAGACCGTGTATCTGTCCGTATTCATCGTCACAGAATACGGCGGGAAAAAAATGCACCGCAGCGTGCGGGTGCTGATTCAAGTGCCGACCGCGAGTGCGGCGCCAACGCCTTGATCGAGGATTTATTTGTGAATTCTCTACCCACGGGTAGAGAATTCACAAATAAATCCGAAAACTCCTCCGTGAGCGTATTCTATGGCAGAGAATCAACCCACTGACGAAGAAAAAAGCAATGGAGCCGACGCCGACGCGAATGCGTCGAAATCGAAGAAGCCGCGAAGGACGGCGGCTACAGACAATGCACCCGGCATCACGCTGCAAACGAAGCGCTTGCTGCAAACGACGCTCTTCAGCTTGCTTGCCATCGAAATCCTTCTCGTCTGCCTCGACCTCTACTTTCGCGGGTTGGGTTCCGACGCGCCCAGACAAATTCGCCAGCTAGTCAACCTCACGCGCGAAGACAGCGTCGGCACCTGGTTCGCCACAACGCAGACATTCTTCGTCAGTGTCATACTCTGGATTCACCTTGCCCGCTGCAGCTTCGAACGCCGGTCGCCGCGAACCATCATCATTTTTGGGCTGCTTGCAGGATTCTTTAGTTACACGTCGATGGATGACGGATCGAAATTTCATGAACGTATCGGCTCGGTTTGGAAGAGCGCGGCGGAACGGCGGGCGAAAGAATCGAAACAAAACAAGACCGGGGAATCCGAGGATGATGAGTCCGAGGCGAAAAAAAAATCCCAATCCGAAGAAGATGACAGCGGCGCTGGCGCTGGCGGGACAAGTCTAGTGGAGAAACGCGGATCGCTTATGCAGAAACTCTTTGATCTCTTTCCCAGTTATCCGTGGCAGGTTGTCTTTATGCCGGTTTTCGGCGTCATGGGCCTGCTTCTGCTGTATGTAATTTTCATCGAAATAAGGGTTACCTCGGCCCGTGTGGCCGTCTTTGCCGCCCTCACACTCCTCGTTCTCGCCGTCGGCATTGACTTCATCGAGGGCATCTCAAAGTACAGCGATTTCAAGTTCGGCGATTTCATTTCCAAAGCCAATCCGGATGCCCGGCATAACGCAAAGGTTGTCGAGGAGTTTATGGAAATGTTCGCCATGACCCTGATGTTCGTGGGTTTCACGCGCCACCTCCTCGACGAATTCCCGCAGTGGCAGGTCAGGTTTTACTGAGCCCAACACGTCTCACGTCTCACGTCTCACGTCTCACGTCTCACGTCTCACGTCTCACGTCTCACGTCTCACGTCTCACGTCTCACGTCTCACGTCTCACGTCTCACGCGTCCGTGACACAGCCTTCCGACGCACTCTTCACCAGCTTGATGTACTTGTAAAGCGTTCCGGAATCAGCCTTATACGGCGGCATCGCCCAGGCCTCACGTCTCCGTGTCATGTCATCGTCGCTGATCTCGACAGTAAGCTTATTGGTCTCGCCGTCGATGGTGACCGTATCGCCATTTTGCACCAGGGCCAGAGGCCCGCCTTCCTGGGCCTCCGGGCAGACATGGCCGACGATAAAGCCGTGGGAGCCTCCGGAAAATCGGCCGTCGGTAATGAGCGCCACATCTTTGACCAGGCCGGCGCCGACCAGGGCACCGGTCGGGTTCAGCATCTCGGGCATGCCGGGACCGCCTTTCGGGCCCTCGAAACGAATGACGACCACCTGGCCCTTCTCAATCTTACCATCCCGCAGGCCTTCGAGCATATCCTCCTCAGAGTCGAAAACGGAGGCCGGTCCAGAGAAGTGCATGCCTTCCTTGCCGGTAATCTTGGCGACGGCGCCGTCCGGCGCCAGATTACCGCGCAGGATGCGCAGATGCCCCGTCGCTTTGATCGGGTTGTCCAGGGTACGCACGACGTCCTGCCCCTCGATGAAACCCTCGCATTCCGCGAGATTCTCGGCCACCGTCTTGCCGGTCACCGTGAGGCAGCTGCCGTCGATCATATCATTTTTCAGAAGGTATTTCATCACCGCCGGAATGCCGCCGGCACGGTGCAAATCCTCCTGGAAGTAACGGCCGCTGGGCCGCATATCGCCGAGCAGCGGCACGCGGTCCGCCACTTTCTGAAAATCGTCGATGTCGAGTTTTACGTCGACCGTCCGGGCCATGGCCACCAGATGAAGCACTGCGTTTGTCGAGCCACCGATCGACATGATAACGACCATGGCGTTCTCGAACGCTTGGCGGGTCATGATGTCCCGCGGTTTGATGTCCTTTTCCATCAGGTTGAGAATCGCCTGACCGACTCGCTTGCACTCTTCTGTCTTTTCGGGATCTTCCGCGGGAATCGAGGCGCTGGACGGCAGCGACATGCCCATCGCCTCAATTGCCGTCGACATGGTGTTGGCAGTGAACATTCCGCCGCAGGCCCCGGCTCCGGGACAGGCCCGCCGCACAATGTCGTCGCGCGTTTCCACATCGATCTCTTCCTTGATGAGCCGACCATAGGCCTCGAGCGCTGAGACCACGTCGATTGGATCACCGTTGCGGTGCCCGGGTTTGATGGTACCGCCATAAACCACCAACGCCGGGCGGTTCAGACGGCCCATGGCCATTATTGTGCCGGGCATATTCTTGTCGCAACCCGGGATGCCGATGACCGCATCGTACCAGTGGGCGCACATGACCGTCTCGATGGAATCGGCAATCAGATCGCGGGATTGTAGAGAAAAACTCATGCCGTCCGTACCCATGGAAATCCCGTCGGAAACACCGATGGTATTGAATCGCATGCCGACGAGCCCGGCTGCGTCAACGCCCTCCTGGACACTGGCGGCGAGATCGTTCAAATGCATGTTGCACGGATTCCCGGCATACCACATGCTGGCGATGCCGACTTGGGCCTTGTCCATATCCTCCTCTGTGAAACCCGTGGCGAAAAGCATTGCCTGCGAACTGCCTTGAAACTTCGGTTGCGTGATCCGTTTGCTGAATCGGTTGAGCTGCTCTGTCATTACCCGACCTCCGGTTAGGCGTTAAAAGCCAATATCTGGCTACCAAGCTACATGCGATCAGATAAAATTCAAAGATCGATCAGCCGGTGAGGTCGGCCGAAACCGGGAGAGGTTGGCAGAATGAATTCCGCCAAAGCCGGGCGAAGAGTATGAAGACTTCTTCAATCAGCCCGGCAATCGGCTAATTTCCCCGGCTCGATTCGTCCGCCTTGCCGGCACGTTCATTGCATGACCACGAAATTTTCCCATTCCTCGAGTTCCCCGGTAGTCATCCGGTCGCGAAACTCGGTGCGCGCTTCTTCGTTACGAACCATACCGATGTGAAAATAGGACCAGTTCGGCTCGTAGTTGCGGCCGTCGAACACCTCGATCCCGTAAGGCCTCTGTCCAATCTTCCGCGGATCCAGATCCACGAACGCGTCGACTTCGATGCCATTGTCGGAC
>CAUZRT010000181.1:0-6965 GCA_963582235.1 Lentisphaeria bacterium | reverse complement strand
CGGCTTCCGCCACCCTTTGCCCGTGCTCATCGGTGCCCGTCAGAAAAAAAGTAGGGAGGTCGAGCAAGCGATGGTACCGGGCCAATACATCAGCCAGAATCGTGGTGTAGGCATGACCGATGTGCGGCTTGTCGTTGACGTAATAAATCGGCGTCGTGAGGTAAAATGTCGAGTCGTTGTCGGGCATCTTGGTGGGATTGTGAATTGTGAATTGTGAATCGCGGATTGATGCCACGCCTGGCAATTAACCTTAACCGGCTTCGCCGGAACCCTGACGAAAAGAGACGAATTATTGACTGGCCCGGATCGCTTTCGACTGAGAATATATGCTCCTCCTTAGAGACCGAGATCCGGGTTAGTCAATAATTCTACATCTCCTTACCTTGTGCGTATTTTTACACCTTTGCGTCTTTGTGCCGAGGCCATGCACCAGGTCGCTATGGCCAACATGTTTGCCCTTGTGTACAACATCGCGCAAAAAACCGTCCTATACGATCAAGGCACGAAACCCGTCCCCCCACGTCGCGAGTCCCGCATCCCACTTGTCGCGCCTTCGTCCCGCATGCGGGACGAAGGCGGAAATCCCCAGTCCCGAGTCCCCGATCCCTTACCCCGTGCTGTCCGTCTGCCAAGCCTCGGCATCGGCTACCTGAATCTGACGATGCAACTGCTCGAACTTGGCGGCTATTTCATCAGCGCTCTCACAGCCAAAGACTTTCTCGGGTGCATACTGGACAACGCTTCTGATTTCATCTGCGGACTCCGCATCCCCCGCAGCCCAATGACGCACCATCACCGCGTCATTGCAGGTGAACATGACGGTGTTGCGATCCTCTTGAAAGCCGGTATCGACGTTGAGTTCCCGGCGCAGGTAATCGCCGAAACGTGCAAACAACTCCAGATTCGGAATCATGAAGCCATCGCTGCCCGACGGCCGCAACAGCCCGCCCTGCAGCAGTCGGGAGACGATTGTGGTTACCCGTTCCTGACTGATGCACAGAAGCGCGGAGATTTCACGGATGGTCGCGCCGGTGTCCAAAATGACCGTCGGTTTTTCGCTGCGACCGTCGGTTGCGGCCACGCCGCGGTCCATGTAAAGCAGACGTAATTGGCTGACCACGTGATACGTGCAATCACCCCGCATTAACGGGTGGACGTTGTCGTTAGCCGAACGCAATCGATTGACCAACGCCTCGATTACCTTGCCCATCCACGGCGAGACCTTATCGAGACCCTGCCGGATCAAGTCGGCAGTGATGACAACCACCCGGGTCTCCTGAATCGCTTTTACCGATGCCGACCGGGGCGCCTTGACGATCAGTGCCATTTCGCCAACCGCGTCCCCCGCGCCGAGCCGGATCAGCGTTACGGTTTTGCCGCCGACTTCCTTTACAACCTCAACCCCGCCCGAAACGATCAGATACGCTTCCGTTCCAGTCTCCCCTTCCCGCATCAGAAACTCACCCGGCGCAAAGGTCCTGGGCACCGACTCGGTGCACCCCTCCAGCAGCGCATCAATGTCCGTCGACAGATCCTCGACCGACTGGTAGCGATCCTCCTGATCGTGGGCCATCGCCTTCGTGATGATTCGGCAGAGCTCTTCGGGAAGCTGACGTTCCGGGGCCAGCAACCCGGGCTGGACGAAATTCCCCTGCTCAGCTTTCGTCAAAACTTCGTAAATGCCGTCGCCGCCATAGGGTGGATGCAGGGTCGCAATCGTGTACAAGGTCGCGCCGAGCAAGAAAATATCGCTCCGACGATCGATCTCTTCGACGAATCCCCGGGCCTGTTCCGGCGCCATGTACGACGGTGTGCCCTTGATGACACCGAACCGTGTGCGTAGCGGGTCTTCGTCATCACCCGGCAGTCCGTTGCTGTCATTGCCGTCATCATCTCCATCGCCGTCGCCGGCGGCCGTCCGGTATTCATTCCGCGCCAGTCCCCAATCCATCAACAGCACCTCGCCGTACCGGGCAACCATAATGTTGTCCGGCTTGATGTCCCGGTGGATGATCCGCCTGGAATGAGCAAACGCAACCGCATCGCAGACCTTGCGAAAGATGCTCAGTAGTGAATACAGCGAGTAACGGGCGACATACTCTTCGTTGTTATCACGAACGGTACGCAGAATGGCAGCCAGCGATTCGCCCTGCACCAACTTCATCGAGAAATACGGCTTGGTGCCGCCGAGAGCGCCGAGGTCATGGACCGGTATGATGTTGGGGTGTTCCAGCCCGGCCGTGATCCGGGCCTCGGCGACGAATCGGTGAAACAGCGCCGCATCCTCCATGACATCGGGTAGAATGACCTTCAAAACACTGACACGATGCAGGTCCTGATCCGTAACCCGGTAAATCGCGCCCATGCCGCCCTGTCCGATCTGTCCTTCGAGGATAAACTTTTCGCTTTCGTGATCGCGTGTAAGGAATCGATTGCAGAACTCCTTCGGCGTCACCGTGCCCATGGCCGGCACCTCACAGTCGATCTTCTCCGTACTGGCCCCGACCAATGAGTCCGCGGCTTCCCCATTGTCGGATTTCTGATCACTCATATTGCCACGAATCCCGACTTGTCGACAAAACACAACGGGCACACCCAATCCTCCGATACTTCATCGAAGAATGTACCGGGATCGATCCCCTGCGTCGGATCACCGATCTCCGGATCGAAAATGTACCCGCATGAAATGCAGAGATAGTACTGTGTCTCGGTTTGCATCAGCCGCTCCGGATAGATTAATCCCATAATATAGATATATTCTATCCTCCTTCAAGACGCGCCGCGAGCGCCGAATCCACCGAGGGCCGATGGAAAGCAGCCATTTTTCGAATTGGTGGCAGATCTATCTGACCATCGCGATTGTGGCATCCGGTGTGACCGCGATCACCACGCCGATTGCGCGTGTGGTAGCGCGCCGCTTCGACTTCCTCGATACACCACTGGGCGAGTTTCACAAGAAGCATGAAACGGCGATGCCGGTCCTCGGCGGCGCCGCCATGTTGACTGGCTGGCTGATCACCGTGTTCGGGGGGCTGGCGGCCGCGCTGCTGGTCCGTGATCGTCTCGATCCGGCGGTCGCCGCACAGTTGCAGGGGGTACGACAGGTTCTGCCGCTCCTGCTGGTCATCGCTACCGGCGCCGGCATACTGGCCGTTGTCGGTCTCATCGACGACAAGCGGCATCTGGGCCCATTTGTCAAGCTGGCATTCCAGATCATCATCTGCGGCTGCGTCTCGATTTATCCTAAAGTGCGCGTTACGCTAGTGGTTCTCGACCAGCCCGTCCTCAGCTGGTTCATAACCGTCTGCTGGCTTCTATTTATCCTGAACGCCTTTAATTTTTTCGACAACATGGACGGCTTGGCATCGGGGATGGCGGTCATCGCGTGCACTCTGTTTTTTGTCGTCGCCGCCATACGTCACCAATACTTTGTCGCGACGCTTGGTGCGGCAACGGCGGGTACCGCCCTGGGCTTTTATTTTTACAATCGCTATCCGGCCACAATTTTTATGGGGGATTCGGGCAGTCATTTCCTCGGTTTCCTGCTGGCGATTTTGGGGAGCCTGACAGTGTTCTACAACCCGGAATCATCATCGAACATGGCCAGCCTGCTCATCCCGCTGTTCATCCTGGCCCTGCCGGTCTTCGATACGTTTGCGTTAATGGTCATCCGCACGCGCGCGGGAAAACCGTTCTATTATGGGGATCACAACCACATATCACATCGCTTCGTGCGCATGGGAATGGACCGGCCGACCGCCGTGCTGGTGGTGCAGTTCCTCGCCCTGGCCATCGGCCTCGGGGCGCTGTTTCTCTTGTGGCTGGGGACCGTCGGCACGATCCTTGTTCTGATACAGTCGTTCGTGATGTTGACATTGGTGACGATTCTGCACCGCAGTTGTAAGAACGGAAATGAGGGTTAAAGGGTTCTCTCTAGCAATTGATGAAACGACAACGGTGACGACAGTCGGCTCGCGGTTGCACATCAAATCGGGAAACTATAACACGGCACGAAGTTCAATCGTGTCCCGTCTTCGTGCACCGTCTTCGCATGCCGGGCCGAAGCCTTGCGCGAAGGCTGGTCTCGCGAATCAATGGCGGAATCGGTAGACGAAGTCGAATTGTCTCGCGCATGTGCTGAGGGATCGGTACACAAAAACGGGGCACGAAGACGGGACACGAGTCTCGTTGAGCATCGAAGCGGCGCATCAGGAAAGAACCAGCGGTTGCTACTGCTGCGTTACCGCGCGTAGCAGAGCCGCACCCGTTTAGCCATAGGCGTTGATTACTGAACATCGGCAATGCAGTGTCGATATGAGATCTTACGAGCAATCACACTCTCAATCTCCGGGCAGCGATCCTTCGGCCAGAGGAACAAAGCGAAGGCGACGGAATATATTTTTAGCGTTCGAAATGCATTCCGTTGCCGAATCAGACTCAGAAGATCAAAGATTACGAGTAAGATTATGACATGATTGGCAACCGTCGATTAGATAAGGAAAGCCTAAAGAACATCGTTCGTCAGGCGCTCGCCGAGGATGTCGGATCCGGGGATGCGACGACGTTGGCCGTGGTACCCGAGGAGCTCCGGATAACTGCCTTGCTGAGTCCGCGTGAGCCCTGTACCGTCGCCGGGCTGCCGCTAGTGGCAACCGTGTATGGCGAACTCGATCTGGACATCGTCATCGAATCGTCCATCGGTGACGGCGACCGGTGCCGCGCCGGCGACGTCATCGCCGTCCTGTCGGGTCCGGCACGCAGCATTCTCACGGGCGAGCGTCTCGCCTTAAACTTTCTTCAGCGTATGAGCGGCATCGCGACCATGACCCGGAACTTTGTCGATGCGCTCGCCAATTCGGCGACCCGGCTTCTGGATACGCGCAAGACAACCCCGGGCCTGCGAATGCTGGAGAAGTATGCCGTCGCCGCAGGCGGCGGTACGAATCACCGCCAAGGCCTCTATGACATGATCATGATCAAAGACAACCATCGCTACGTGGCGTCACTAACCGGCTCCGGCGGCATCGCCCGCGCGATCCGCACCTGCCGGCAGAAACGTCCGGATCTGAAGGTGGAAGTCGAGACCGATAACATCGATCAGGTGCGTGAAGCACTGGCGGCGAAGCCTGACTGTATCCTGCTCGACAACATGACGAACGCGGAAATGACCGAGGCTGTCGCGCTCCGCGACCGGATTTACGCCCAGGGGCTGCTCGAGGCGAGCGGCAACATTACGCTGGAGCGATTGCCGAAAATCGCCGAAATCGGCCTGGACTATGTCTCCGTCGGCGCCCTTACACACTCCGCCCGGGCGATCGATATCGGCATGGATGTCGAGAGATCGATGGGATATCCAGAAACACCCCAATAGCGGGTTTGTAAACTTAACCAATCGCATTAGTGTAACTGGCCGGCCAACAGTATACGATTGTTCGCTCGGGGTGTAGCTCAGCCTGGCAGAGCGCTACGTTCGGGACGTAGAAGTCGGAGGTTCGAATCCTCTCACCCCGACCATTCCCGCCTGAGACAGTCGATTGTCGATCTATCCCTCCGCTTCGTTGGACATACTTCTCTGCCTGGTGACGCTGCTTTGGTACCGCAACGGCGGATCAGCACAGCTGACGATTCACTGGGCAATCATCCTCAAAAAAAGAAATTGCCCGCAGATCACACGGATGGACGCGGATGTTAGGATGCAAGTTTAAGGAAGTGCCAACGGCAAACGCGTCGTTGTGTCGTTTCTCCCATCGGGTGAAACTTGTTGTGCCCTGACGAACCCTCCAATCCTCTCATTCTACCTAAAAACAATCCGCGTCCATCCGTGTGATCCGCGGGCAACTTCTTTTTCTACGCCATCTGCTTCCAGCCCCTCGCACGCCTTCACTTTTCCCTCCTCTGCCTCTCCTCCCCAATCCCTCCTCTTGATCCGTGGTATTGCTTTGCCATCCGTGGGCCCAGTCCCCAGTCCCGAGTTTCGAACCGGCACGTTTCCTGCGTAGGATTGAGGATAGAGGGGCAAGTGGATTCAGCTTTCGGCGACGCCGGCCCCGAAACGATCCGGATGGGAGATTAAAGGCAGATCATTTTTGGATGCAAGCGAAGTCCCAGTCAATTCCGCACGCTTTGAACCTGGTTCCAGACCGAAAAGAACCGGGCGTGCTACAGCAACGACTCTCGATTGATGTCATTAGAGACTACAAAGCGCGGGGGGAGGTGTTACTCGGGCGTACGATTCCGGCGTTGCTCGACGAGGCCTGCGATGCCAACCCCAATCGGCGTGCGTTGAATCAGTGGCACGCCGACCGGTGGACATCTGTTTCCACCCACGGTTTACGCACACAAGCGGACAGTCTAGCGTTGGGGCTTCGCGAATTGAATCTCGCCCGCGGTGACAGAGTCGCTATGCTGATGCACAGCGACACATTCTTTGTCATCGCCGACATGGGGTGTCTCACGGCCGGTCTGGTCAACGTACCCGTTTACCTGACCTATACCCGCGACCTGATTCAGTTCATACTCAATCACGCCGAGGCCCGCACCCTGATTACCTCGGACATTGAAACGCTCCATGCACTCTCCGGATTCATTGACCGGCTGCCACGACTCGAGACGATAATTGTCGCCACCGGTTCTTCGGAGCATACGGACCGACCGGCGTTCCTGCATGCACAACAAATCGAGCTGCTTTCCCTCAATGATGTTATTGGGCTCGGTGAAGCCCGCCGCACCCTGGATGCGGATGCGGCGCACCGCCTGAAGTCCGAGATTGACCCGCAGGACCTGGCCACCATCGTCTATACCTCCGGCACCACTGGGCGGCCGAAGGGCGTCATGCTGACCCATGAGAATATTTCATTCAACGTCATCAGTTCATTTACCGGTCTCGATGGTCTTGAAAAAGGGGGTGGCGACGTCGCTCTCTCATTCCTGCCGCTGACACATTTGTTCGCCCGGGCCATGGTGTA
>CAUZRT010000180.1:0-7028 GCA_963582235.1 Lentisphaeria bacterium | reverse complement strand
ATTGTCTGCCGAACGGGATCCTCGGCCTCAACGCCGATATGTTTCGCGAGTATGTGCATTATATCGCCGACCGCCGCCTCGAACGGATCGGCCTCAGTGCACGTTATGGCGACCGTAATCCGTTTCCGTGGATGAGCGAAACCATCGATCTTGGCAAGGAGAAAAACTTTTTTGAAACCCGCGTCACCGAGTATCAGACAGCGGGTTCCCTGACCTGGTAAAAAAAACAGACCATTCTTCCCCCCCAGCCTTGTCCGCACCTAACCCCTTGCGGGCCGGGCGAAAAAACGCGGTCCTACACGACCGCGTTTTTTTTATTCACAGGCGACATTTATGACCGGAGCACTCGGGTGGTGATGTTCGGGGACACCAATTAACTGCTGTCGTCACTTTGGAGGGGCGAGCGTCCCCGCGAGCCGATGCGCCGTTGCACCGGCTTGCTTGCCGTCCAAGAGGTGTCCGATCCTACCGTACGGTAGGATTTCGGGTGCTGATAAACAAGCCGCCACGCGGGTTGACGGACGTGCCAATACTCCATCCCTCCAATACTCCGCCTTTCTATGGAGAGCGGCGAAACAGCTTCAACTCCTCTGCCCGGCGCCGGGTGCGTCGATGTTGCCAGAATTCGACGAAATCGCCGGTGAAACGCTGCATGTCCACGACCGTGGTAGCCGACTGCGACGCTCGCCGCCAGTCGCCGCGGGTCTCAGTAAGAACGCGCATCAATGTCGGGCAGAAATTCCTGTACCGCCCATCGGCGTAAAGCGGTCCGGCTTTACGCAGAAAATAGACGAGCCCCCAAGCGATCGCGTAATTCTCATTGCGCGTCTGACCCGCCGCCGGCTTGCTGCCGTGGTCGGTGGCGTAAAACTCCGGCGGGCTCATCATCATGATGCGCTTCAGGTCGAGCCGAGCGCGCCGCTGCTGTAGCAACTGCTCCAGCGCCTTGACACGCTGCGGGTTTTCTAGCACCTGCACCCCACCGCCGTCACGATCGAGACGGCACGCCTCGAAGAATGCCGCATGACCTTCATTGAACCAGATCGGCGGCATGATGCGGTCCAACGCGTAGTACAGGTATTGGTGAAACGCCTCGTGATAGACCACGCTCAACACGGACTCGCGTTGGTCCCGGGTGTTGTTGGCCTGCACCGGCGATATCACCAGTTCTTTCTTCGTCGGCATCCACAGCCCGCCGCTCCACTTCATGGATTTGTCGACGTAATTCAGATATTCCCGCCGATCTCCGAACACCCGAATGACGCTGACCTCGCGGATTTCCGTGATCGGCGGAAACAGCCGCGCATAGGCGCCGCGCACTATCTCGATGTCCGACTGAATGCGCGAGACCAGCACACGGTTCCGGCGGCTCAGGTTCGACGTCAGGATGTAGTTCGGCGTTTCGACGTACCACCAGTCCTTCAGGTCGCGGATGTTCTCGATCACCCGCCGGCGCGTCATCTCATATTCCGGGCGGGAACGATCCGAATGTCGCAATCCGTTCCGGTTTTGAAAACGCTCTGACGGGCCCGTTGCCTGTTGATGGGATTGAATCGGACCGATCGAACCCAGACATCGGGCAATGGTGCGCGACAGACCGGCAACAGGCTTGCGGGTGGACAGGGAGAAACGGACAAACACCGGCCGGCCCGGCAGCCAGACGATATAGCCTTGCGAATGCTCGGGGTTATGGCCGGCAAAGGAGTATCGCGTATACGGCATCTCGAGGTGGACGTCGGAGACGTCATCGGCGACGGCCGAAACCCGAGCACCCACAAACCCTTCGACCCACTTGGTGATGGTTGCTGTATCCCACTTACCGGTTTGTCGTGACGCCATTCGTTCATAATCCGCGCGCCGGACATGCGTGTCGTTGATCAGCGGCAGATCGGACGGAAGTGGAAATCGGAGGACGCCCACCGTCATCGTCCCGTGGCCCCCTTTGAAGACGGCAACGCGCTGGTCGTTGAGCCATAGTTCACGGGGATCGTAGGCTTCGAATTGTCGGCCCGTCGGCTTTTCGGCGTAGGTAAACGCATCGAGCGTCGGCATCGGACTGTTGACGAAGCCCTCCAGGGGTCGGAGTCGAATCCCGGCTGCCGTCAGATTTATATAGCGGCCGAGGGAAAGGCGAATGCGGTCGCGGGCCCCAAGAGCAGAAGGCGACGGCATGATGAGCGTCAGGAGTAAGAGATGGATCAGGATGTGCGCTTTCATTGTATCGGCTACCGTTTACAGTTAGTTTAAATCACCGGAAGTTTCAATAAGTACTGGCCGTCGTCCTTTGCCCGCCGAACGCCGGGGGAGGCCAAAATGCAAACGTGCAACTTAACAGTATCGGAATTTTCCGCTACCGGCGGACCAGCCCCGCCACCGCGGGGCTGGAAATATTCTTGCCTGTAGCCTATTCTGGGGTTGCTCGGCGCCGCCGTTGGTGTCGTCGTCTGGCTGTTCTGGAGCGGGCCCTGGTTTCTCGGATGGGGTTGCCTCGTCCTCGGTACCGCGCTCACCTCCCGGCACATCCTGGCAAAGCGGAGGGCAAAGGGCGTCGTCACTGACGAGCGGCTGCGGGTACTTTTCAGCGCATCTATGCACGGCTCGAGACGTTTCTCACGCGCTACAATGTCCGGCGGTATCAGGCAATGAGTATCCGGGAAATGATTCGGGTTGTCCGCCAGCGCCAAATCCCCGGTGCCGACAACGGCGTCAGCTTTCTCGAGGGGTATGAGAGGCCTTCCGTTAACCGACCCGAACTGCCGGATACAACGTCCGTGCGTGACTACGAGGGCCGTGTCGCAGCCTGGCTGCGGCAGTTTTAAATACAAAAATTTCCCCCAAAATTTTTTCTATGAAACTTTGCCTTATGGACGGGCTGCACAGCGGGCGGATCATTGACATAGGAGAATCCGGTGTTGTTATCGGCCGGGATGCCAGTTGTGATGTGGTCTTCGCCGACGATGGCGTCTCGCGGCGACACGCGAAGATCTACCCGGACGGGTTCGGTTTCGTCATCGAAGACCTCAACAGCGTCAATGGTGTCCGTGTCAACGGTAAGCGAATCGAACACCGCAAAACGCTGTTCACCAACGATAAGATCGGCATCGACGAGCACGTCGTTCTGTTTACCCAGGAAAGCAGCATTACCTCGGATGATCGGCTGGCGACGTTCAATATCCCCGCGCCGGCAGCGTCCGCGGAGTCCGCAGCGCCGGCGCCGGCGGCCAAGTCTTCCCCCATCTGGACCGCCGTCCTCGCCGCCATTCTTCTTCTCGCCGCCGCGCTCACCGTCGTCCTTTACAAATCCCGCGAGCGCCCGGCTTCGGATGACAATGTGACCACTCAGACCGATCTGGAGGACGCCGCGCCGGTTGCGGATGTGCCGGACTCGGGAGCGATGTCGGAAGCCGACGACGGTGAATTGGAGTCGATGGCCGCCGCGGAATCCGCAAAAGGATTCTATTGCTGGATCGAATCGGGGCCGCCCGGCGCCAAAGTTGACGTCAACGGTAACCCCCGGGGAACGACGCCGACACTGTTGACGAATCTCGAGCGCGGGCGATATCGCCTGCAATTGACCAAGCCTGGGTACGAGGGCGTGATCCGCGCCGTGCGCTTACCAGTGCGATCGGGTAGGATCCGGTTCCCCCTCGAACGAAGGAAAGGGACCGCCCTCATCACCACGGACCCGACGGGTGTCTCGGTCATCCTGGGAACGCAGTACGCAGGGCGGACACCCTACCTTATGCGTGGCTCCGATCCCGGCGAATACACAGTGAAGCTGGTCGAGCCGGGCTATGACATCGTTACGCGGAAGGTGGTAATTACGAATTTCCGCCCCGTGGACGTGGACGTCAAGATGACGCCGAACACCGGCAGCCTGAACGTGGTGACCCTGCCGGTCGGCGCCAAAATTTACGTCGACGGCCATTTCAAGGGCAACTCCCGCGCGGAATCCGACCACATGGCGCAGTCGCGGCCGGTCCCCATTCACGGCTTGCTTGCCCGCGAAGATCACCCGGTATACATCGAGCACATGGGTGCCAAGTCCGTGGTCAAACGCGTCAAGGTAATGCCTGGCGCCATGACATCGGTAAAATTAATGGTCTGGATTCGCAACACACTCGTGAAGACCATTGACGGGAAGACATGGTTCGGTATGCTCAAACGCCGCAACGCCCTCGGCGACATCGTGCTTGGCATTACTCCGTCACGCGACATTACCCTGGTGGCCACCCAAATTCTCGAAGTTCGGCCGCTGGCTGAAGACGAATTTCGCCACGCCCGGAATGAGCACCGCGGGCGACAGGAACGATGACGTTCGTGGAAAACAGTTAATTTTTTTTCTAGCATGGCCTTGCAATCGCGACCGTTTTTTTGTATAACATTTAACGACTGGGTGATACGGAGTCCTAACCTGATGCGATATTATCACTATCTGATTGCGGCCGCGATTATTCTTTTCGTCGGTTGCCATTTTTCCGATGCCCATGACGATCCCCACGATGGAAAACAGATCGGCCTGGCCGCGCCGGCCGGCAGCGGCGGCGGCGGACCGTTCACCTCATTGAATGTCCTGCTGCTCGGGAATCTGCCGCTCTCGGACATTGGCGGTGGCGCGCCGGACGTGCTCGGCAATGACTGTTGGGGCTGGACGGATCCACAGACCGGTAAGGAATACGCCATCTACGGCCGCACCGATGGCACGTCATTCATCGACGCCTCGGATCCGCTGAATCCGGTCTATCTCGGCGACCTGCCGTCACAAACGGGAAATGTTGCGTGGCGCGACATCAAGGTCTACATGAATCACGCCTTTGTTGTCTCCGATAACAACGGCGCTCACGGCATGCAGGTCTTTGACCTGACGAACCTGCGCGGCGTCACCCTGCCGCAGACATTTTCGAACACCGCGCATTATGGCGGCTTTGGTCGCTGTCACAACATCGGCATCAACGAAGATACGGGCTTCGCCTATTGCGTCGGTACCGATACCTTTGCGGGCGGGCCGCATGCGATCGATATCGGGAATCCCGCCAATCCCTTGTTCGCCGGCGCCTTTGACGGCGACGGCTATACCCATGACATCCAGGTGGTCATCTATATGGGACCGGACCTGACCCATGTCGGTCGGGAAATCGCCTTTTGTGCAAACACGGACACCTTGACGATCGTCGATTTCACGGACAAGGGCGCACCCGTCCAACTGTCACGGACCGGGTATTCTCTGTCCGGCTACAGTCATCAGGGGTGGCTGACCGAAGACCACCGTTATTTTCTAATGAACGACGAACTGGACGAGCTGGAGCAAACACTGAACACGCGCACCCATGTCTGGGACATTCTGGACCTGGACAGCCCGCTGTACGTCGGGTCGCATACGCACTCCCTGCCGACTATCGATCACAACTGCTATGTCAAGGGCAACCTCGTGTTCGAGGCGAACTATACCAGCGGTCTCCGCATCTTTGAAATTACCGATCTTGCTGCCACCACCCTCACGCTAATCGGCCACCTCGACACATTCCCTCCGGACGACGCCGTGAACTTCAACGGCGCCTGGAGTGTCTATCCCTACTTCGAAAGCGGCACCATCGTCGTCAGTGACCGGCAGAACGGCGTCTTCCTCGCGCGGCAGCAGTGCGATCCGCCGACCATCAATTGTCCGGACTTCGCGCTGGGCGTCTACAACCAGCTTTGCCAGGACCCCCTCTTTCAGAATCTCGGCGATGTCGTAAGGGGTCTCGCACAATTGCAGCAGACGCTTCAGGACGAGCTCGCCACCGTCACCATCTGCAACGACGGCACGATCGGCTCGCAAAGCAATCAGGCCTGCTTCGACCACACGATGATGATGATGCAGGACTTCATCAACGCCCAGCCGTAGTATAAAACTCCGCCAATTCGGCGGCAACTGTCTAGCGTCGGCAACAGTAGGCGCGGGGCCCCAGGGTTGACCTGTCGTTTAAACACAAGCCCTGCAACTACGGAAATTTTGCGACCGACGGGGTCCGGCGGTGCAATTGCGGACACCGAAACAGATTGACAGCCAGGATATGCGGGCAGAAAACCTACATTGCCCCCTCCGCGCGCCGCCGGCGCACTTTCTGCAACGCCCATTCGCACATGGTCCACGGCTCACGCACACGCAGCACCACAATACCGACGATGTAGACCACGACGCCGACGGCGCCGCAGCTGCACAGCTTGATGAACTGCACCGGTTTCGAGTTCGCCGCCGAAATGTGCGCTTCAAAAACCGCCGTTCCCAAGTATCCCGCCGCCCCAACGATCAGCCCGATCACCAGCATCTTGAAAACAAACCACAAAGTCGCCGCCGGGCTGAACATCGGGACCGTGCGCTTGAGCACGCCGATAAGAGTCACTGTTTTCAACGTTCGCGCAATCACGTAACCCAGGGCGACGGCCATAAGCGCACCGGGTCCGCGGATTCCTAGATGCCGGATACAGACATAACTGATCGCTATACTGACCGCTGAAAATATCATACCGATGACCGTCACCGACACCATTTTGCGGTTGGCAAAGAAGCCCTGCATCAAAATGTACTCGAGGGCGAACGCCGGCAGCACCAGGATGTAGCATGTGTTCGACAGGGCCGCCCATTGCGTCGTCTGCTGCGTGAACTCGCCACCGCGAAAAAGAACCATGGCCAGCGGTTCGGAAAGGACGGCGACCAGAATGGCGCCCGGAATGAACAGTGCCAGCAGCATGCGGCCGGCATTGGTCATGATCTCGCCGAGCCGGCGGCGGTCGTTCTTGTCCACCAGCTCGCAGAAAAAGGGAAACAGCGCGATGGAGACGGCGTACGGGACCAGCCAGGATATGGCCAGATAGAGCTTGCGGCCCGCCGAATTGGCCTTCATCAGGCCATCCGTCTTCAGGTAACTCAGAATGGTGACGTGATTGTAAATGTCCCGGAACTTCGCGAACAGTATGCCCGCGATCAGTGGCAGCATGAGGATCAGGATCGTCTTCAAGGCGGGATGGCGCAGGTTTAGGTTCGGGCG
>CAUZRT010000179.1:0-7035 GCA_963582235.1 Lentisphaeria bacterium | reverse complement strand
CGATGTACTCATTGCCGTCAGCGTCGTGCAACTTGCTGCCTTTGGCGTGCACGAAGACCAGGGACGGCTCCACCTTCCGATTCAGAGAGACAACACCGCCGGCGATATGCTCGGCGCTGCGCTCGTTAAATGCGTGCGAGGCCGCGTACCGGCCATTGTTCATTTCAGTGCTCATCAGGATTCTATCCTCTGCAGACGCGCTTCATCGCAATCTGCCCTCTGGCTACGGGGTCTCCCGACTCTCGAAAATGGCGAGATGGCGGATAACCGAAAAAGATTTACTCACATCGCCAGGAATTATCGGGCCGCGATTAATATTCCCTTTTATCCGAGGATTTCCCGCACCCGCCGATCGCGTCCAAATTATATTATTATAAAAAAAATTAAGAAAGGACTTGAAATTGGAACTGGAATTTCGTACAACAACTAACAATGAGTCACACTGCCTCTGGCGAAAATTTGTTCGGCGGCGGGCGCGAAAATTGCGCGGAACCAAGCCCCGTAAGGCTTCTACGCGTGTACGATAGTGCCGACCGAATGTCTGCGGCGGCGAATTTTCGCGCGGAAAAACTATACAGTTTCGGCGTTCGTGGTGAATTTTTTGTTATAAGGGAATCGGGAGAAACTCCATTATGACACTCAAATTATCGGTCTATCGACATTGTTTGTGCCTGTCAGCCGCCGGCATCCTATTGATGCTGGCATGCGGCACTGCAATGGCCGTTGACACCATATTCGTCAACAAGGCGTCGGGTAATTCCGGCGGCCCCGGAACCCTCGCCGATCCCTTTGACACGATTGGCGGCGCCATGGCTGCCGCCAATCCCGGCGACATCATCCAGGTTACTGACGATGCGGTTTATAATGAACAGGTACACGCCACACTTCACGTCGACTTGATATCCACCCATAGCCCGAAACCGAAGATCGAGTTCTGCGGCGATACGGCGGTGACCCTGAATGCCAGTACCATTGACGGATTCATCATTCAAAAATCGGGCAAGAATACCGGTGCCGTGCCATTCACGGGGGCCATCACGCATACCATTAGCGGAGTGCCGACAATGGTCCGCAACTGCGATATTCTGTCCAATAATGTCGGCGTCTTCGTCTTCGGCCCCATGGGACCGAACGAACAAATGGTGTTGGAATTCTGCCAATTCGCAGACAATCGAGTCGCGATAATGACGGATGAACTCACCATCAGGATGAAGACGACCGTTCGCGACTCCCTGTTCCAGCATAACGGTGTCACGCCGGATTGCCCGGCCATACCCCCAGAAAATCCGCCGGTAGCACCTTACAATGGCTGTATTGTCAGCCTTGGCGGTAGTGCCGGGGTCTTTGTCCAGCGTTGCGAGTTCCAAGACAACGAGACCGTGCCGTTTGCGCCGTTCTTTTCCGGTAACAGCGCTGCCTCGGGCATTTACACGGCGGATTTCAGCGGCGGCGGGGCGGACAACCTCAGGGTTGAGGACAGCACATTCGACAAGACCAATCAGGATCCGGTCATTTCCATCACCGAGCAGGTGTTATATGACTTTTGGCGCAATGACTTCTTTGCACCCTTCGAAGTGAGTGCCGCCGGGACGTTTCTCGGCCCGGGCAATATCAAAGAGAACCGGTTCTTCGGCAACACTCAGCACTCCGAGTTGTTACGCATTTTCGGACCGGTCGTTAATGCCGATATCACCAACAACTTGATGGTCGACGCCAGCGTGCTCATCGCCGGCGGCGGCGGCAGCCTGCAATTCAACCACAACACCCTGTTCGATTCCGAAGATTTTCCGGATCCCGGTAACGGCATTCGGATCGACAACACCAACCCGTTCTTCGGCGGCTCCTTTCCGCCGACCGTGTCCGCCATTATCGACAATATCATAAATGGGTATGATTGTGGGTTTGCAAGACACGAGATGGCCGACGTCTATCCAAACTTTTCAAACTTCTTCAACAACACGGACGCCGTCTGTAACGAATATGACAGCAGTACCAACGCCCCCGGCGATTCGCCCATGGTTGGCAATAACGACATGGATCCTGTCTTTAAGGACGCTGTCAACCTCGATTTCCGCCTGAGCTGTGCGTCGCCGGAGGAGGTCGTCTTGGGTGACAGTACAGGTGTCAACGAAATTGGAGCCTTCAACCAGGAGCCCGGATGTGGCGAGTGCCAGCCAACCCCGCTCGGTGCCGGAACTGGCTGCGACCTCGTTGACAACGATTGTGATGAGCTCATTGATGAATGTGACGAAGATATCACGGCGCCGCAAATCACCTGCCCCGACAGCATCGACATCGCGTGCACTGCGGCGACCGACCCGGCAAGTACGGGCAGTGCTAGCGCCACGGATGACTGCCCAGGTCCGGTAGCCGTCACCTTCGAAGATATCACCACCGGCGCGTGCCCGACCGTCGTTTCCAGGATGTGGACGGCCATTGATCCATGCGGCAATGCCGCCTCGTGCGTGCAGACTATAAGAATCATCGACACTGATCCGCCGACCATTACCTTCTGTCCGCTCGATACGGACATTGAGTGTGACGAATCCAATGCCCCGTCCAACACCGGCGGCAGCGCCACCGCCACCGATATCTGCGACCCGGACCCGACCGTCGCCTTCCTTGACAGTGTCGCCGTGGGAAGCTGTACCGGGAGTTCCGTCATCAGCAGAACGTGGACGGCGACGGACGCGTGCGGCAACGCGGCCAGCTGCACCCAATTCATCGCCATCCACGACCCCAAAGGCCCCGAGGTCACCTGTCCGCAGGATATTTCCCTCTGCGAGGGCGAGTCAACCGATCCCGCCGCGACCGGCACCGCCGCCGCCGCCGACACCTGTGATTTGACTTCAACGGTTACGCACAGCGACAATGTATTGGCCGACCGCATCGAGCGGATATGGACAGCCGCCGATGACTGCGGCAACACCAGTTCGTGTCTGCAGACCATATTCACCAGTGACAATTCACCGCCGAATATCGACTGCCCGCCGAATGTGAACATCGAGTGCGCACCGCTGAACATTGATCCGGTGAACACCGGCACCGCCATCGGCACGGTGGTTTGCCCGGGCGACGATCCGCCCACCGTGACCTTCAGCGACAGCGTCACACCCGGCAGCTGCGGCGGCGATTTCGTCATTACGCGGACATGGACGGCCACCGCTGCGAACGGCAACGTTGCGAGTTGCGATCAAACCATTGGGGTCGTTGACTCGGCGATGCCGAACATTACCTGCCCGGCGGATACGAGCGTCGAGTGCGATGCGGCAACCGATCCCGGCGGTACGGGCAAGGCAACCGCAACGAACAACTGCGACCCTGATCCCAACATTTCTTTCAGCGACAATACGGCAACGGGAACATGCCCGCAGGAGTCGACAATCACCAGGACTTGGACAGCGACCGATGCTTGTGGTAATAGCACCACCTGCGTTCAAACCATTACCGTGGTTGACACAACGGCGCCGGCCATCATCTGTTCATTGGACGCGGCGGTTGAATGCGATGAGTCGACCGATCCCGGAAGCATTGGCAGTCTCCTTGTGACGGACAACTGTGACAATGACCCGCACATAAACGTCAGCGACAGTATCGCTCCCGGAACGTGTCCTCAAGAACAGGCTCTCACGCGGACGTGGACAGCCACCGACGAATGCGGTAACAGCGCCAGTTGCAGCCAGACCATCACTATTGTCGACACCACGCCGCCGGACATCACCTGCCCGCCGGACACAACTATACAGGAAGACGACTCGACCGATCCGTCTAATACGGGTAACGCAACGGCGACCGACAATTGCGACCCGTCACCGGCCATTTCCTTCACCGACAGCCCATCCGGAAATGACATCGAACGGACTTTCACCGCCACCGACGCCTGCGGCAACAGCTCCACCTGTACGCAGACAATTATTCGGGTTCTTGTCGATCGGGTGCCGCCCGACATCACCTGCCCCGCCGACGTCTGGATCGAGTGTAACGATTCAAATTCGCCCAACGAAACCGGTTCGGCAACGGCAACCGACACCGACGATCCCAATCCGACAATCAACTTCATCGACAGCGTCGGCAGCGGCAGTTGCCCGCAGGCCGGCACCATTACACGGACCTGGACGGCAACCGATGCGGCCGGCAATCAGTCCAATTGCGATCAGACGATTGAAATTGTCGATAATGAGGCGCCGCTCATCACCTGTCCCGCCGACACGGCCATCGAGTGTGACGAGTCCACCGATCCCCCCAACGCCGGCAGCGCCACAGCAACCGACAACTGTGATCTCGATCCGGACATCATCTTCACAGACAGTGTCGCCGCGGGCACCTGCCAGGACATTTGCAATTGCGGGGTAGCGCCCCCGGACAATCGGATCATTACCCGCACATGGACGATCACCGACCATTGCGGTAACAGCAGCAGTTGTGTACAGGTGATCACGGTCAACGATACGACACCGCCGGAAATCACCTGTCCGCCAGATGTGACGACCGAGTGCGGCATCGATCCGACGCATCCTGAAGGATCGGAAAGACAGCAAGGAGGCAGGAGAACTCCAGCGAATGCGCCGGCTGTCGGTTTTGCCACGGCCCCAGACAATTGCGATCCGTTTCCGGATATCATGCGGATGGATGATATCCAGTTCAGTGTGTGCCCGGCAATCCTGACCCTTACTCGTACCTGGATGGCGACCGACCGCTGCGGCAATGTATCCGAATGTGTCCAGCTGATTACCATCCTCGACACCTTGCCGCCGGTCCTGACCAATATGCCTGAGGACATTACCATCAACAGCAATGATCCGGTGCCACCCCCGCCCACAGACGTAATAGCGATGGACGAATGTGATCCGCCCTTTGTGCTGCAGATCGATTTCGAGGAGACCGAGGTCCCGGGCAAGAGCCCCGACGAACGGATCATCATCCGCACATGGACGGTGACCGATCGCTGCCAGAACAGTTCTGGCGGTTCTGCCAATAGTAGCAGTAGTAGCAGTAGTAGCAGTAGCGGCAGGTACGACGGGATGTACACCATCACCATTGTCGATACGACACCTCCCGAGATCTCCTGCCCGGCGGACATCACCATTGAATGTGACCAGTCCACCGATCCCAGTAATAGCGGCAATGCGACGGCCACCGACGGCAGCGATCTGGATCCGGCAGTCACCTTCGACGACACCGTCGGTACCGGCAGTTGTCCCGCCGCCCCGATCATCACACGGACGTGGACGGCAACCGATCTCAGCGGTAACAAATCGACATGCATACAGGTCATCACTCTGACGGACACCACACCGCCGCAAATCACCTGCCCGACCGACGTCACCGTCGAATGCAAATCGGATATCTCCGGCGGCGGCTCCGACTGCATCCTCAATGTCCTTGGCGGAGCGCTCAATGCCGACCCGTCGCGGACGGGCCTGGCGACGGCCACGGACGATTGCGCCCCGGCCACGGTCATCACGCTCAGCGACAACGTCGCGACCGGCACCTGCCCACAGGAGACGGTGATTACGAGGACGTGGACGGCGACCGATGGGTGCGGCTACAGCACCAGCTGCGACCAGGTTATTACTCTGACGGACACCACACCGCCGCAAATCACCTGCCCGACCGACGTCACCATCGAATGCAAATCGGATGTCTCCGGCGGCGGCTCCGACTGCATCCTCAATGTCCTTGGCAGAGCGCTCAATGCCGACCCGTCGCGGACGGGCCTGGCGACGGCCACGGACGATTGCGACCCGGCCACGGTCATCACGCTCAGCGACAACGTTGCGTCGGGCACCTGCCCGCAGGAGACGGTGATTACGAGGACGTGGACGGCGACCGATGGGTGCGGCTACAGCACCAGCTGCGACCAGGTCATTACGGCGGACGACTCGACGGCACCGATCATCACCTGTCCTGAAGATGTCACGATTGGGTGTGACGACTCGCCTGGCACGGATAATACCGGCAGCGCCACGGCGACCGACAACTGCGATCTCGATCCGGCAATCACCAATGACAGTGTTGCGGTTGACAGTTGTCCCCAGGAGAGCACCATTACCCGGACCTGGACCGCAATCGACGACTGCGGTAATGTTTCCACATGTGATCAGATAATCACCATCGTCGATGCGACGGCGCCTGAGATCACCTGCCCGGCCGACGTGACGCTTGAATGTTGGACCGGCCCCGCAGGTACAGGGCCTGGGTGTCTGGCGGATGGACTTTCCGGCGTCATTTTGACCGATCCCGCAACGACCGGCAGTGCCACCGCCACCGACAACTGCGACCCGGATTCGGCGATCACATTCAGCGACAGTCTCGCGCGGGGCACGTGCCCGCAGGAGAAGGTGATCACGCGGACGTGGACGGCGACCGACGCCTGCGGGAACAGCAGTGACTGCGGCCAGACAATCACGGTCGTGGATACGACAGCGCCTGAGATATCCTGCCCGACCGACGTTACCATCGAGTGCGATGAGTCCATCGAGCCGAGTAACACCGGCAGCGCCACGGCGACCGACAACTGCGACGCGGATCCAGCCATCGTCTTCAGCGACAGCATCGCCGCCAACCCCTGTCCGAACGAAAGCACGATTACGCGGACGTGGGCGGCCACCGACGATTGCGGCGCCGCCACGAGTTGTGTTCAGGTCATTACCCAGGTCGACACGAACGCGCCGCAGATCACCTGCCCGGCCGACGTGACGCTTGAATGTTGGACCGGCCCCGCGGGTACAGGGCCTGAGTGTCTGTCGGATGCACTTTCCGGCGTCATTTTGACCGATCCCGCGACGACCGGCAATGCCACCGCCACCGACAACTGCGACCCGGATCCGGCAATCACGTTCAGCGACAGCATCGAAGCCGGTCCCTGCCCGCAGCAACGTGTGATCACACGGACGTGGACAGCCACCGACGCGTGCGGCAACAGCAGTGACTGCGACCAGACAATCACGGTCGAAGACAACGAGACGCCGGTCATAACCTGTCCGGCGGATGTGACCATACAGATCAGTGAATCGACAGATCCGAGTAATACCG
>CAUZRT010000178.1:0-7066 GCA_963582235.1 Lentisphaeria bacterium | reverse complement strand
AGGCCGGGCATGCCAGCACCTTGAGAAGTTCCTCGGAAATCGCCGTTCCCTCAATCCCAGATGGTGTCGCCGGTGTCATCTTCCTCTTCGGCCGGCTTCGGATCCGGCTTCCGGTGTTTACTTCGCTGCGAATCTTTCCTGCGCTTCCGCTCTTCGTCCATAAGACGCTTCAGTTCGATGGCTTCAAGTTTCGGATACCACTCTCTTTGGAATTCCCGAAAGTCGTGATCCCAGTACACCTTGAATTTGGCCTTGGGCTCGAGCCGTTGCGTCAACCGATGCTTCAACGGTGCGTACTTGTGATCGAAGTACTCACCATGCGTCATCCAGCGTCCATACACCTGAATGTACCGGTTCTCGGTATAAATCTC
This sequence comes from Lentisphaeria bacterium, assembly GCA_963582235.1. GTDB lineage: Bacteria > Verrucomicrobiota > Lentisphaeria > JABSQK01 > CAJWLW01 > CAUZRT01. Next base: position 6,695 of record CAUZRT010000178.1, on the reverse strand, counting down.
ATGCGCGACATCCTCGCGAATCTTCGTCCTGTACAGTTCCCGGCGCAGCGCGATCTTTTTCATCATCTTGGCGATATATCCCTGTATCCGGATGGCTGAGACGTTTGCATCGAGCCGGGCAATCGAGTCCTGATGAAAGCTGGCGACCTTGCATTTTTTGGCATCGATGAGTACCGAACTGCCGTTGTTTTCACGCAGATGACCTTTGACCGGCTGTCCGTCCTTTGTTTTTAGATTGACAATCTCGCCAATCTTGTAAAGACGAAACTTCTTTTTCGCCATCTGCCGTACATCTGTTTCCAACGCCGGCGGAAATTTTTGCACCGTTCGCTGTTTTACTTTCTTCTCTATTTCCGCCTCAATGGCATTTAATCCCATCTTCGACGGTTTCGGCGGCCACCGCAATCCCATACCGCGAGCGAGTTCCTCCTTGTCAATCAGGCTCTTGATCGCGCGAGCGAGTTCCTTGTCGATAAGCAATTGCAGCTCGTCCGCTCGCCCTTCCGGCAATTCAGCGTGCGCCTGGAACACCAGCACTGCGAAGCAAACGGCGAGCAGAATGAGGGGATGTAAGCAAATCCGCAAAAGCAGAAAATTCGTGGCGCGAGCGTTCGGAAGCATGGGCATGGGCCGTCTACGTCGTGTCTCTAGAATGAGGTACAGGGGTTTGAACCATTCTCGATAGCATGAATATAGCGGTCCGCATCGACAATTCAAGGAACGCGACGGCACTAGCTGCAAAAACATAAAAGGGGCAAGTACGAATAGCTTGGATTTCCGCACGGTTTTCTGTAGTATCCTAAAACCTGGCGCCCCCATGAGCCGTCATTCCTTCAAGCGGCGCTCCTGTTCCGCTGAACGAAGGTCGTGGGCGACCATGATCGCCACCAATTGCTCGACCGACGTTTCGGCGGTCCATCCCAGTTTCTCCCGGGCCTTCGATGGGTCCCCCTGGAGAATGTCTACCTCCGACGGCCGCAAGTAGGCATCATCGACAGCGACGATTTCATTTCCCGGGCGTAACGTCGAAGCCGGTTCATAGGTGTTGGAGGCGACCGCGGAAATGATTCCAACTTCGTCACTGCCCGTACCCTTCCACTGGATTGTAATGCCTAGTTCGGCGAACACCAATTCCGTCAAATAGCGTACGGAATGGGAGGTATTCGTGGCAATGACATAGTCGTCTCCCCCGGGCTGTTGCAGCATAAGGCGCATGGCCTCCACATAGTCCTTGGCATATCCCCAATCCCGGCATGCCTCCAGATTGCCGAGGTAAAGCTTGTCCTGCAGTCCGAGCACGATTCGTGTCGCCGCCCGTGTGATCTTGCGCGAGACAAATGTCTCGCCGCGGCGCTCGGACTCGTGATTGAAGAGAATGCCGTTGCTGCAGTGCATGCCGTACGCCTCACGGTAGTTGACCGTTTGCCAGAAGCTGTAGGCCTTGGCACAGCCGTACGGCGACCGGGGATAAAAGGGGGTCTGCTCGGTTTGCGGCGTTTGCCGAACTTTGCCGAACATTTCCGACGACGACGCCTGGTAAAAGCGAATAGCCTTGCCGAGAACATCGATTCCATCGCGCACTGCATCGAGCATACGTAGCGCGCCGAGGCCGCAGATGTCCACGGAATACTCGGGCTGGCCGAAGGAGACCTTGACATGCGACTGTGCCCCGAGATTGTAAACCTCATCGGGTCGCGCGTGCATGATCAGGCTTCGTAGAACGGACGAATCCGCCAAGTCGCCATAATGCAGGACCAGCGGCCGGCCCTGAGCGTGCGGATCATGGTAGAGGTGATCGATGCGGCCGGTGTTGAAAGAGGATGAACGGCGGATGATGCCGTGGACTTCATAACCGTCGTCCAGCAGCAGCTCGGCGAGAAAGGAACCGTCCTGTCCCGTTATACCGGTAATAAGTGCGGTTTTCGCCATGGTGATTCGGTTGCCTGGTGTCCGGTCCCGGAAATTTTTTCCGGGTTTTTGGCACTTATTAGCTTGGGGCTAACCTCGGCAGAATACAGATCGATTACGAATGGGTCGATTACAAATGGATTACGAAAACCTTTTATTGCTCACTTGCGCACCGTATTCTGATGTGCCAGGTACCACTGATACGTCGTCTCGAGCCCGTCCGTCAGTGATGTCTGATGACGCCATCCCAGGGCGTGCAGCCGCTCGACGTTCAGCAGCTTTCGAGGCACACCGTCCGGCTTCGCGTCGTCCCATTCGATTCGACCTTCAAACCCGACAGTCCGCGCCGTCAATTCGGCAAGATCCCTGATCGGCAGGTCCTCACCCGTGCCGACGTTCAGGAAACCGGGCCCTTCGAAATTCGTCATCAAAAAAACCAGCGCATCCGCGAGATCGTCGACCAACAGGAATTCGCGGCGGGCATTCCCCGTCCCCCAGCAGGTGACGGTGGATTGGGCCTTGACGCGGGCCTCGTGAAACCGGCGCAACAATGCCGGGATCACGTGCGAATTCTGCAGATCGAAATTGTCACCGGGCCCGTAAATGTTGGTGGGCATGGCCGAAACGAATCGGCACCCGTATTGCTGGTGATAGCTGTCGCACAGTTTGATACCGGCAATCTTGGCAATGGCATAGGCTTCATTCGTTGGCTCCAGACGATCACTCAGCAACGCGTCTTCGGTGATCGGCTGGGATGCAAGTCGCGGATAGATGCAGGAGGAACCGAGAAACAGCAACTTACTGACGCCGCACACGTAGGCGCCATGGATTATGTTGTTTTCGATCATCAAATTCTCATACAGGAACTGGGCCGGATAGGTGCTGTTGGCATGAATACCGCCGACACGCGCGGAGGCCACAAAGAGGTACTCCGGTTGCTCCCGTTCGAGAATGTCAAGCGTTTCCGATTGCCGGGTGAGATCCGCCTCCCGGCGGGTGATGGGACGCACCTCCCCGTAGCCGGCCCGCTGCAGACGACGAACGATGGCCGAACCCACCATTCCCGCCGCACCCGTAACCATAACTCTGGCATCTGTATCCATCAATCGAATTTTTGATCCATCTGCGCGCCGTTAGCTGACGGGCTTCGATGGATAAGTTTTGGATTTCAGGTATTTGTTTAGCGTTCGGAATACATTCCGTTGCCAGTCAGACTCAGAAGATCAAAGATTATGATTTGAGAAATCAGAACGCAGGTTCAGCCGCCCAAACTCTTCGGGCATGCGTTGAACATCGACACTGGGGGCGCGTATCTCGCCTCACGGATCGCCGCGTGACTCACGCGGCAAATGGATCGATTACGAGTATCGTTTCAGTCTGCCAAAACCGGCCGCGGCAGAACCTCACGGATTTCTGGTCCCTGAAGTCACTCCCCATACCCATCGGGATGTCGGCAATACCAATCCCAAGCCGTCTGGATAATGCCGCTCAATTCCACGTTGGCAGGTTCCCAGCCAAGGACTGTCCGCGCCTTTGCCGGGTCGGCAACAAGCTCCGCTGTATCGCCGACCCGGCGGGCCTGCATATCCACGGGCACCGTCTCCCCGGTTAACCGGCGTGTCGTCTCGATGACATCCATTACCGAATGACTCTTGCCAGTGCCGAGATTCAATTTCGTCGACGCGCCGCCCTCACGTAGATACCGCATCGCCCGGACATGCGCGTCCCCCAGATCGGCGACGTGAACGTAGTCGCGCACGGCCGTGCCATCCGACGTCGGATAATCGTCGCCGAATACAGAAATCGCCGGACTTCGCCCCATGGCCGCCGCAATCACGTTTGGAATCAGGTGCGTCTCCGGACGATGATCCTCACCCATCATCGCCGTGGCACCGGCAGCATTAAAGTAGCGCAAGGCAACGTAGTTGAGGCCATACGCCCGTTGAAAATCCTCCAGCATCCGCTCCATGAGAAATTTTGTCCAGCCATACGGGCTGACCGGCAATTGCGGATGATCCTCGCCGAGGGGACACTGTTGCGGGTGCCCATAGATGGCACAACTAGAAGAAAAAACAATACAGTTGACGCCGGCATCGAGGAGCGCCGATGTCAAACCGACCCCTTCGCGAAGATTATTCGTGTAGTACTCCTTCGGCTTGGCGACGGACTCGACGACGTCGCAGAAGGCAGCGAAATGAATGCAGGCATCTATGCCATGGTCCGTGACCATTCGCCGCACGAGATCGCCATCACCGACATTGCCGACATGAAACGGCACCGCGTCTGGAACAGCGGCTCGATGACCGTTTACCAGATTGTCCAGCACGACGACGCTCTCACCGGCGCGCCGCAGCGATTCAACTGTTACGCTGCCGATGTAGCCGGCGCCGCCGGTAACGAGTATTGCCACTTGTATGCTCCGTGTATTTGCAATAACAGTGAAATCCGAAAGACACCAGAAAATGGTTCCAAAACTTATTTGCTCTTCCGTGGAATTTATGTTTGTATCTTTTGACAAACATCGTACATCGGGCAAAATATAGTGAATTGATTCGGAAATTGTATCGCTTCCGTAGATTCGGCGAATCTCAGGACTCATCCGCGACTTACTTCCGGCGAACGTCGCATCGGCAGGGGGGGCGGACAACATCTAATCCAGAGAAGGAGACTCAACATGACGAAAGTCGCAGAGGACAACTCATTTGCAATCGGCAACACACCGCTGGTGCAAGTCAAGCGGATCACCGAGGGGGCCAAGGCGAAGCGCGTCCTGGCAAAGATCGAAGGCCGGAATCCAGCGTACTCGGTGAAGTGCCGAATCGGCTCGAGCATGATCTGGGATGCCGAAAAACGGGGCGAACTCGGTGCCGGCAAGGAAATTATCGAGCCCACAAGCGGCAACACGGGAATCGCTCTGGCATATGTCTGCGCCGCCCGCGGCCACCCGATCTCGATCACCATGCCGGAATCCATGAGCATGGAACGGCGCAAGGTCCTCACCGCGTTCGGCTGCAAGATCATTTTGACGCCGGCCGCCAGCGGCATGAAGGGCGCCGTCGCGAAGGCAACGGAGATAGCCGAGTCAGACGACAAATGGTTCATGCCGCAACAGTTCAAAAATCCCGCTAATCCGGATATCCACTATAAGACCACCGGCCCGGAGATCTGGGAGGACACCGAAGGCGACATTGATGTCCTTGTATCCGGTGTCGGTACCGGCGGCACCATCAGCGGCGTCTCCTGGTACATCAAGAAGGACCAGGGCAAGGACCTGACGAGCATCGCCGTCGAGCCGGTCGAAAGTCCGATTATCACTCAGAAACGTGCCGGCGAAGACCTGCAGCCCGGGCCGCACAAAATCCAGGGAATTGGCGCCGGTTTCATTCCGGACACTCTCGATATGGACATGGTCGATCGTGTCGAACTGGTCGACAGCAAGACGGCGATCGAATACGCCCGCCGCCTGAACCGCGAAGAAGGCATATTGAGCGGCATCAGTTGCGGCGCCGCCATGGCCGTAGCCGACCGCGTTGCGCGTATGGACGAATTCGAAGGCAAGTCCATCGTTGTCGTGCTGCCGGACGCCGGCGAGCGGTACCTGACCGGCGCCCTGTTCGAAGGCATCTTCGACGAATCCGGTCTGCAGATCTGAGGCGCGCGACTGGGCCGTCGGACCGAAATCGTCATCAGAAAACGGCGCACGGGATTCCCGTGCGCCGTTTTTTTCGTCCGCAGCAGTTCGTCAAAGCGGGCGCTGGAGTCGACGGCAAAGTAGCGCTACCGTACGGTAGGATGCGAGCGTGTTTTCCGATTCCTTGACCCCGCCGCAGCGAACGCTTCTCGTGAAACAGGGCGGATTGCGTATTCGCTGCGGGCAAACCGATGTAGCCATCTCAGCTGACGGATCCCCAGCCGTGCCGACCGAATGCATTGACGGCAGCCGAACGCCCCTGGGGATCCTACCGTACGGTAGGACTACACCGGCGTCCGGCCCACAGCCATATTTCCAAATGTCTCGACCAGTGGAAACAAGCCTCCCCAAATCGCGAAGGAGGCCAAAATGTCAACCCACAATTTGAATTCCCGTCGTACGCGCCAATCGTACTCGTCCTCGATCGGTTCCCCCATCGATTACGAGAACCGTCCCTCCTGGGTTCGAGACTGAGGCCGAGGACGATTTTTGTTGTCCCGAACAGGGAACAAACCCCGGGCACTCCCGCGCCTCAACTCACCTCGACACCGGAGGCGATGTCACCGTCGACGCTGATCAGCCGCAGCTTGTCCCCGGATTTCGCGGCCAGAAGCATGCCGTTGGATGTGAGACCGCGAATCTTTGCCGGTTTCAAATTGCTGACGACCACGATCAGTCGACCCACCAGACTTTCCGGCTCGTAATGTTGGGCTATGCCCGCTACGATCTGGCGCTTGTCTTCGCCGACTTCAATATCCATCCGCAGAAGGCGGTCGGCCCCCTCGACTTTCTCCGCCACCAGAATACGTGCGGTCCTCAACTCGATCCGGGCAAGTGCCTGAATGTCGACGAGATCGACGACGTTGTCAGGTTCCATTGCATTCTCTCCGGATTTGGCAGTATTGTCTGTAGCCGCCGTCACCGCTGTGTCTTTCGAGATCTCAATCCTGGGAAACAGTGCTATGATATCAGCGACGGCACATCCGGATTGCAGGACCCCCCAGACTTTCAGCTGATCCAGATTCGGTTGAATACGATCCTCCGGAATCCCGAGGGCACGCCGCATCTCCGTCATTTTACCGGGAATCACCGGATA
>CAUZRT010000177.1:0-7069 GCA_963582235.1 Lentisphaeria bacterium | reverse complement strand
GTGGACCGACTTCGCTCAGGCGCAGCCAGTCGAAGCCACGGAGAGCGAAGACTGGTAGCTACATCGGTTAAAATTGCGGACCATCCCCTCCCGCACAAGCGCGATCTCCGCTACGATATCAACCCGCCCTAAAGCTCCGAATTCTATCCCCAGTAAGGCGGGACACCCTCGGCGGCCGGATCGTTGGGGGTGCCCTTCAAGCCAGCCGGGGGCCCGGCGTACTTCGGCCACGGCACCGGTTGCATCAATGTCTGACCGGTCTTCAGAACCTGCACGTTCTCGACCTCGGATTTTACGGCACCGAATGTGGTCTGCGCCCACAATTTCGACTCGAGAACCTTCATCGGCAAGTCCACGCACGTCCCCGCCACGGCCTTGCCGATCGGCGGCCACCAGAGACTCTCCGTGTCGCGGTCCCAGAGAATAAAGGCATCACGACCGCCCCACTCCAGCGGATCCGAGTAGGTGTACCCGTTCACGGCGTACGTGTAGGTATGCTCTCCGATTCTCCGGTCATAAACCGCCCCGAGATCGGCCAGGATACAGTACGAAGCAAAAATCGGGCGGCCGCCAACCTCGCCGTTGACCAGTTCATGTTGTGTCAAAAGGTTTATGGGATAGACCTTGACCTCATCATTTATTTCCACGGCGATCACGCGCTCCGAGGACCCGCCTGCGATCGGCTTCTGCAAGGCACGCGAGGATCCGCCTGCGCTGAGGTACGCTACGGCGAGGCGCGCGAGGACCGTCCCGACTCTTGCGGACCAGGACTGGGGACGAGGATCCGCCAGCCGGCGGACCGAAAGTCGTCACTCAACGCCCGCGTTCGTTGACGGGACGGACGGGTTGGCTCGTGAAAATGTTGTTTTTGGCGACAGGGCAGACGGGTCGGCAAAAACAGATTTCGTTGTGGTTAGCGTCATCCTCTGGCGAGGGCCGCCCGATCTCTTCGTGAGGTCAGACATTTTTTATTTTTTCCACCAGTCCGAGTCCTGTTCCCATGGGCTCGACTGTGAGCCGTAATCCCCCTCCGCAAAGCCGCTGAGGTTGCGGGGCTGGCTGAGTTGATGGTTCATGTAGGCGAGAAGCCCGAAAATAAGAATCGCAAAGAACCAACTGCCGACCCCGAGCAGCATCAGGATGAAAAAGATCACGGCAATGGTGACGGCCGCGATCATCGAGAAGCGAAAGGTCAGCAGCAGTCCGTCGTAAGGGCGGCGCGCGACGATGATCTCACGCGCAATCTGGCCGCCGTCCAAAGGGAATACGGGCAGCAGATTGACAAGGCCCCAAATTAGATTGATCCGGATCAGGAAGTAGAGTGCAACACCCGTATAACCCCGACGCCCCTCGGGTCCGAGCAGCACGCCGACTATCACCGCCAGGACCAGCAAGGCGAAGCCGGCACCGGGACCGGCGAGCAGCTCGATGATCCGTTGGCGTCGCGTCCGCCGGCCTTGACTTATGGCCAGGCCACCCATGCCGTAAAGGATGATACGAATGTTGTGTGCGCCGAACCGTCGCGCCGCGAACGCGTGCCCGCATTCATGCACGAGAATCGAGACGAAAATACAGGCCGCCGCCACCAGGGTAACGCCCATCCGCCCTTCGTGCCAGCCGAGTACGGCGGCAATCAGCCAGAACAGGGGATGGACCCGGACAGGAATGCCGAATATCGGGAAAACCAGATCGTATCGTGTGCGGGATGGTTGCGCGAGCATGATATGGGATTGCGGATTACGGATTGCGGACCGACTTCGCTCAGGTAGCTACGTCGGTTAATATTGGGGATTAGGGACATGGGGCTCAGTATTCAGTATTGGGTGTCGAGAGTCACGGGATATTCAGCGGCTTTCTGGCACTGCCAGTTTTGGCAGACTGGAACGGCGATCTTAATCTGGATTACGATGGATCAATTACGAGTTGTTTCAGGAAAGTGCCCACCGCCTCCCCTGGGAGGCGGTTATTACGATGTGTCAGCCACCGGCTGATCCGCCGTGGCGGAAAACTTTAATACCGGACGACCCCGGGAGCATCGATATTCCTGTCCGTGCTACTAATACGACCGATTCCAATCATCATTTCGACGAACAACACGGAAAAGTTTCTGAAAAGCATCGGAACCGCGCGCTCCGCGGGCGGCTTATGAGTGACAGAGACTCTCCGGTACGGCGTCCGTGCTGGAGTACGCGCATTCGCCCGGAGGCACAGGCTGGAAGCCTACGCAGGCCGGTAAAGGATCCCGCCTTCGCGGGCGTCGCTTCGGCTCGGCATCCCGGCGCTCCAGGGCGTGTTGGCACGCTAACCATGCACGAAACGTCGTCGTCGGATGCGCCCGAAATTTCTGGCGTAACCTATTCGGAATAAATCGGTTAATCGATAATCCTCCGATTTTAATTTCTGCCGAGTTTGCAGTTTCCAGTGTTCATGACCCGATACCCGAATCACTCAAGGAGACCGGCGGATTTCAGGACGTTGGCGACACGTTCGGCGATCAGGCGATAGCCCACAGCATTGGGATGGATCTCGTCGGACTTAAGTGCGGAGTCGGTGAGGACCCCCTTCATTATGTTCGGAACATAAATGACACCATGCCGGCGGCACAATTGCCGGTACCGCCGGTCAGAGCCCACGCTGAGCGGCCCGTCAACCCCCGTGTAAACGGCGACAGCGCCGGTCGCCTGTATGTCCGCGAAGATTGACTCGAGATTTTTCTCGGTGGTTTCTCTTGGCACACGGCGAAGTATATCATTACCACCGAGGGTTACAATTACAATGCCGAACTGTCCGGTCCGGAACTTCCCGCATTTTTCGAGCCCGTTGGCGGTTGTGTCACCCGGTGTTCCCAGAGTATAAACTTCGCGACCAATCGTGTCGGCGAGGACGGATGGATACGACTCCTTTTCGTCATCAACGCCGACGCCGACAACCAGGCTGTCGCCAAAGCAGCAGATTCGGTCATTCTGCGGCGGGACGTTGCGGATAGCGGCCTCTTCAGTGCCGCACCCAATCAGCAGCAATAAGCAGAGGAGGGCATGGGGAATGGTTAATTGGGAATAGTTAATGAGAAATGGGGAATTAAGGAATGGGGAATGAGGAATGGTTGATGGCTAATGGGGAATGTAAAACGAATCCCCAATCCCAGTCCCATTCCTCAATCGAACCGTTCGATACGTGCACCGAGTGAGCGCAGCTTCTCGAAAATATTTTCGTAACCCCGATCGATAATCCCAGCATTGTCGACGATACTTTCACCGTCCGCACACAGAGCAGCGTTGAGGAGCGCCATACCGGCACGAATGTCCGGGCTGCTCATGGGCTGGCCGCTCAACGTCGTTTTTCCCGTGACTACCACGCGGTGCGGATCGCAGACAATGATACTCGCTCCCATCTGGATGAGGCGATCGACAAAATAAATACGGCTTTCGAACATCTTCTCGAAGAACAGGACCGAACCCTCGCTTTGGGTGGCGAGAACAATCATGGAACTCATCAGGTCCGAAGGGAATTGCGGCCACGGTCCGTCGTCGATCCGCGGAATGGCGCCGCCGATGTCTTTTTGAATGCGCGGTTCCAGAGAACCGGCGAGGGTGACACTGTGGCGGTCAAATCCCAGCGTCAGGTTGAATCGCTGAAAGACACGCTGAATCATCCAGTAATGGCTGTGCACTGTGTCATGCACGGTGATTTCGCCACCGGTGGCTGCGGCCAGGGCGATAAAACTGCCGGTCTCGATGTGATCGGAGACAATGCGGTGTTCGGCACCGTGGAGCGAGGCCACGCCGGTGATCGTCAAAGTATTGGTGTTGATGCCGTCGACGTGAGCGCCCATTTTGTTCAGCAGATTGGCGAGGTCCTGGACGTGGGGTTCACTGGCAGCATTGCGAATGATCGTCGTACCGTCAGCCAGTGCTGCGGCCATCATGATATGTTCGGTGGCGGTGACGCTGGCCTCGTCGAAGAACATGTCGCGCCCGTGCAGTCCAGCGTGGGCTTCGAATTCGAACGTCTCTGGATCGGCCTCGGCGCCGAGCACGCGGAGGCCGTAGAAATGCGCATCGAGGCGCCGCCGGCCGATGACGTCGCCACCGGGCGGATAGACCTTTGCCTTGCCGATGCGAATGAGCAGCGGCGCGACCATGAGAAAACTGGTTCGCAGTTCGCGGCACAAGGTTTTGGGAATCTCGAAGTGGGCGATCTGTGCCGCTCGTATTCGCAAGGTGGTGTCTTCGTAATCGAACTCGACACCGAGATGCGCAAGAATGTTCAGCATCGCATCGACATCACGGATTCGGGGCACGTTGTGGAGGATCACCTCCTCCTCGGTCAGGACTGCCGCGGCGATCATCGGGAGAATAGCGTTCTTGTTGCCACCAGGTACGATATCACCGCGTAAGGGGACGCCGCCTTCAATGCGAAAATGGCTGACCGCCGGGGCGGAGCCGGGCATCGGGCATGTCGGCGGTGCCGTGGCAAGGGCACCAGCAGGACCGGTCATGACTTCTGGCATGGTTGGATTGCGGATTGCGGATTGCGGATTGCGGATTTCCACCAGCTCGACGAAGGCCCGCTCAGCGGGAGCGAAGCCGGGTCAAATGTGATTTTTCCTGACCGGGTAACTATATCAGGCAATCGAAGAACGGGTTCAACGCCGCCTGCGACCTTGCGCTGCCCTTTGCAGAAAGACGTTGATCGGCGGTCAATCACAACGCGCGAGGCCGCGTCCCGCGGGCGGCGGTGACGCGCCCACCACACGGGTTTGAAAGGCCAAACCACAAGTGTGCCGACCGGGGCTTCACACGCGACACGCCAACGTCGGTCCAGGTCTTTACGCTACGTCACCGTCGCCCGGGCCTCCCACGTTGTGTGCCGCCAGCGGTAGCACTCGCTCGAATGTCAGACCTGTTACGCCGTGTTAGATGTATATAGGACAAACCTTCCGTCGCCGGGGAGCGTCGGACTGAAACGTCCTGATTAGTTTCCGAAAATTTTTACCGACGAAGCCAGGAACAGCGGAGTCGGTCGAAAATTCACTTCATTCCCGCTCGTCTTTGGATCTGCGCGTCATCAGATCGCGAACGCCCTGCCGCAGATCTTTACCGTTGTACAGGCCGGCGTAAACTTCGGCGATGATCGGTGTGTCGACTTCAAGGCGCTGGGCAAGGTCGTATGCGCTCCGCGTCGTGCGCACGCCTTCGGCTACAACCATTCCCATGCCGGTGATGATGTCATCGAGTTTGCGGCCTTTGCCCAGTTCCTCGCCGACGTAACGATTGCGGCTGTGACCACTGGTGCAGGTCACGATGATATCACCAATACCGCTGAGACCGGAAAACGTCTCGGCCCGTCCGCCGAGCGCTTTGCCCAGCCGTGCCGTTTCGGTAATGGCACGGGTCACCAGCGCCGCCTTCGTATTGTCGCCCAGTTGCATGCCGTCGCAAATGCCGGCGGCGATGGCGAAGACGTTTTTCAGGGCCGCCCCAATTTCGACGCCGATGACATCGTCGGTAGTGTAGACGCGAAAGAGGTCGTTCATGAAACAATCCTGAACCCGCGGCGGAATGTCGCAGACTTGCGACGCCACGACCACCGCGGTCGGGACACCGCGGCAGACCTCTTCGGCATGGCTGGGCCCGCAAAGCACGGCGTAGTTGTGTTCGCCGAGGACGTCGGCACAGACCTCGCTCATACGCTTCAGGGTGTCGCACTCAATGCCTTTGGCAACATTGACGAGGATCTGATCCTCTCCGAGCCCGACATCGGCGAGCGTCATCAGACCGCTGCGGGCGTACTGCGTGGGCGTCGCGAGCACGACAACCTCAGCACCGCTTACGGCTGCCGCCATATCCGCGGTCAACTCCAGTTCAGGCGGCAATTCGGGCCCCTTGAGGAAGCGGTCGTTTCTCCGCGTGCGCTTCATTTCCTCGACGTAGTCGGCAAAGGGCCCCCAGAGCGCGACCCGGTGCCCGTTCTTGAGCAACAGCAACGACAGGGCTGTGCCCCAACCGCCGTCACTGAGTACTGCCGCTTTCATTGGTCCACCTTGCCTTTCCGAACGAATCGGTTTTCCGTACCGTTGATCAGCCGCCTAATGTTCGATCGATGACGCACCACAGCGAGCAAGCCGAGACAGCACAAAAGCACGATCACGGGTACGCTCAGTGATGCCGCTGCCGGGCCGCTGAAATGTCGCATGACGACGGCGCTTGTGGGCAGGCAGACGGCGGCGGTGATGCTCGCCAGCGATACATACCGGCTGACGAGAAAAACAACAATCCAGACGGCCAGTGCAACCAGTACCGGCGCACTCGCAATTGCCAGCACGGCACCGGCTGAAGTGGCGATGCCTTTACCGCCACGGAAGTGCAGGTAGGGCGTCCACATATGCCCGCTGACGGTTCCGAAAACAGCGATGATCGGCGTGTAGACATTGGCTGTCATGGCGTCGATCCCGCCCGGCAGGCAGCAGGCGATGAGGACGGGCACATAACCTTTGACGACATCGAGAGCAAGACAGATGCCACCCCATGTTCGCCCGTACGTCCGTAGGACATTGGTGGCGCCGATGTTACCGCTGCCGTGGTCGCGAATATCGCCCCCTTTCAACTTGCCGATGAGAAACCCAAACGGGATTCCGCTGATCACGTAACAGGTTGCGAAAATGACCAGATTGGAAAGCGGTGCGGACATGGTGGAATTGCCGGCAGCTCCTGCAACTGCCGGGACAAGACCGGGGTTCGGGTTTGCCGCCACAGTAAGATTTACTGTACGATTCGCGGTTGGGCGGTAGTCGGGGCGGGCAGACGGCATACCGAGCGAATCGCGGGATTGCATTTGACCTGGTGTCACTTGCCACGAATGCCTGGACCAGATCGACGGGTGGAGGATGTGAAAAGTGTTGAGGGTTGAGGCGCTGCCAGCTTTGGCACCGAGAAATTCCTCGTCCTCGAATCCGCCGCGCAATCGAGGACGAGTACGATTAAGTTTCAGGAGAGCGCCCAGTATCCGGCATCCAGTTTCCAGTAAACTGTCAGTATAAAAAGGCTGCACAAGCGGGGTCTTCCTCCTC
>CAUZRT010000176.1:0-7071 GCA_963582235.1 Lentisphaeria bacterium | reverse complement strand
TAGCGTCATCGGCATCAATATGAATGATCTCCAGCCAGGAGGTTGTGTGATGCCCGGCAAGACAATCCAGAATTTTACCGCCGCCGCCGCCGATGCCGAGTACAACAGTTTTTCCAGGTGCAGTCATGGCGTATGAGGGTGGGTTCAGGGTTCAGGACGAACCATCCGTCAGCCGATGGATAGGCAAAGGCATGGCAGTGAAGGATCACCGCATGTCCACGCGATGGAGATGCGGACCGCCGAGCGCAGCGAGACTCGCGAAGCGCATCCTCTGCCGCTCCCGTGGCTTCGGGATGTTGCCTTCGGTTCGGGGTTCAGGTCAGGTGTCATGCCATTATCACCAAATCCAGCCGTAAATGTTTGAGGTAACGGGTCTCAAAACATATCGTTCTCGTCCTCGACTCCAATGCGGTTTCGAAGACGGGGACGAATTAGGTTACAGGGGAGATATTGCCAGCCCCAGACTGGTCCGCCGGTGGCGGAAAATGCCATACTATTACGTCAGAAGCGGATTGCTTTCCTGGCGATGTTGAAGAACTTGACGAAATCTCGTTTCATCACTTCATGAATCGGCAGGTTGTCGACATCCTCCATCTGCCGAAGCTGGTAACCGAGATGCAGCAGACCGATCGTGGTGACGAAACGCGGTGAATTAATCGCCGTGACCTCACCGCTGACATTGCCGGGCTGGCCGATCTTGGCGGGTATGTTAAAGAATGATTCGGTCAACTCGACAATGTCGGTTATCAATGCCCCGCCGCCGCACAGGATGACGCCTTCACCAATCAATTCCCTGACATTCTGCCGTTCCAGGTCGGCGTTGATAATCTCGAACAGTTCGAGCAGCCTGAGCTCGATAACCGTCTGAATCGTCGACTCTTTGAAGACCCGCGGCGGATGCCCGAGTGCCGTTTCAACAGTGATGCACTTCGTGGATCCGTCCGCCTTGCGAACGGCCGAGCCGTGGTTCTTCAGTATCTCCCGGCATTTGTTGATCGGCAGCCGCAGCCCGATCGACAGATCATTGGCAATGTGGTCGCAGCCGACCGTGATCTGCCCCGAATGCATGCAGCCGTCCTCGTAAAACACGACATATTCCGTGACCCCGGCACCGATATCGACCACCAGAATTCCTTTGCGGTGGTCGGCCCCGAGGGCGAGGCCGTAAATATCGGCAATCCCGGAAAATGAAATGTCATTGGCCGGAAACCCCAACACTTCATCGACGACATTGCAAATGGTCTGAATGTTGTTGTAGCCGCCGTAAATGAAATGAATGTCGGCAGTCAACTTATCGGCGATCATACCGACGGGTTGGCTGACACAACGTTGATCATCGATTATGTACGAACGCTGATAGGAATGGACGGCGATTTTGTCGATGGGCAGATTGTACGCGCGCGCGTGCCGTGTGGCTTCAACGAGATCGTCGTCGGCTATCTTGCGCTCGTAGGAACGGACCGGAACGCTGCCCTGGACGTTTATGGAGCCGATATGCGCGCCGGTCACCGCCAGATACGCCGAACTGATGCGCTTGCCCGATGTCGCTTCGACATGATCCAGCGCCTCGCCCAGCAGTTCAACCGTGGCATCGACATTGTAGATCTCGCCTTTGATCACCCGGTTCTGGCACGGCGTCTCGTGAAACGCAATGACAGAGATGCTGCCGTCATCCAGCGGCTGCGCCATGGATACCTTGATCGAACTCGTGCCGATCTCGATCGCCGCGATGATGTCGTTTGTGCGACTCAAGAATCTGGATGCTCCCGAGAAACTTTCCGCCACGGCGGACGTGACAACGTCCCTCACGGAATCAGCCCCGCCCCCGCGGGGCTGAAAACCTCAGTACTGTCGTCGGATTTTTACGTAATACTTCACGGAGGACGAATGGTTGGGCACGGGCGGGATATATTCGGCGCCGTGGGCGCGCCCGGCGGGGCGAGGACTGTAGCCGTCGTCCTGTAATTATGAATCCTCAAGCGCAGATTGCAAACGGACAGTTTCAGTTATTGCCGAGAAAACCACCGGTACCGCCGGTTCGGGAACCACGAACGTATCTCGGATTCCCCCCAGGTTAAGCCAACGCCGCGGCGATCTGTGCTTCTGAGATCGATCCGCACCGCAGAACCTCAAATCTGTCAGACTCGAGGCACATGACGGTCGACGATGTTCCCGCCGCAGTGCCGCCGACAACGATGAAATCCGGAGCTTCAGCCAGATCACGGAAGTCGTCCGCGGGACTCGCCGCCGGGTCATGACCCGAGAGATTGGCGCTCGATGCCACGAGCGGCTGCCCAAGGTGATTGATGACATCAAAGATCAGCCGGTGATTCGGGATCCGAACGCCGACGCCGACATTATCCCGGTTCCGGGCAACGACGGTCAACTGGCCGGGCCAGAACGCGGTCGCCAGCTTCGAGAGCCCGGCTGATAACGGAATGTCCAGGTCATCGAGCTGAGAGAGACGGGCAAGTAGAAACTGCAGATGTTTGGCGGTGTCACGTCTTTTAGCTTTGTAGATGCGTCGGGAAACGGACGGGGCATCGCTGCGCCCCATGATGCCGTAAACCGTGTCGGTCGGCAAAATGCCCAGCTGGCCCGAGGCAAAACGATCACCGATGACGGTTACCAGCGCCGGCTCCGGATGCTGCGGATCAATGAGCTCGTACCGCGTCATACCTCTGCCTGCAACTGTACATCCGCATCGATCACAGCCTGACCCTGCGACTTACAGAATCGCTCGAGCCGCTCCCGCATATCCGCATCGATCAGCGCCAGGATCCGCAGCGCCAACAAGGCCGCGTTCGTACTCCCGGCCCCGCCGACCGCCACCGTGGCCACGGGCACGCCGGCCGGCATCTGAACCGTTGCCAGCAGGGCGTCCATCCCCTTGAATGGACCGCCTTCAACCGGAATGCCAATGACCGGCAGCAGGGTGTGGGCGGCGACGACGCCGGCAAGGTGGGCGGCACCCCCCGCTGCCGCGATGATTACCTTGTAACCCTCGCCTTGGGCATTCAGGGTAAAATTGCGCACCACATCCGGTGTCCGGTGGGCCGACATGACCCGGATGCTGTGCGGCACCTCGAATCTCTTGAGAATCTCGATTCCGGGTTCCAGTTTCGGAAGATCTGATTTACTGCCCATGAGTAGCGCAACCACTGGATTGCTCATACAGCCTTGGCCTCCAAAGAAACTTGAGGGTTCATCCGTCGGCTGACGGATCGGGGTTCAGGACACGGATTAAATTGCCGGGACATGCGGGCGGCCGCGATCGCGAAGACAAGCCCGCCTCGGCGGTGACCGCACGGGTCCAATCGAACGGTCGGATTTCCGTTCGAAAAAGCCGCATCACCACGGAACCGCCAGATGTTCCTGTGCAACAACAAAATATCAGCGGTCGGTGAGTTCCGGCCGCTCGGCTATGCGCAAATTCGTAAACGACGTCTCCCCTTCCCCCTGGGCGTAGATCAAGAAGAAAATCTTGAGAATACTGTTGACGTCCTCGAGGCTCGCGTTATAGGCCCAGTTGGTGTCAGAAGACTTAAACTTCGGCACCATGAGATCAAAGAGAATGTCACGGTTGAGTCCTTCGCCCAGAGTCACCGGTTCACTTTCGTAAAATACTTTGTCGAAGGAACGGATGGCCAGCGCCATGGTGGCCGGCTGCTGAGACGTGTGTTCGATGTCGATTACCAAGGCGGTGATGCCCTGGATGCTCATGCGTGCGTGCTTGCTGACTACGCATTTGTTCTTCGGCGGCTCGTCCGTAATATTGTACGTAACATTGAGCTTATTTTCCTCGAGGCTCAAGTCGGCGGGCGAGCCAAACCGATCCACCGCCCATGTTCCCATATTCCTGAACCGGTCAATGACAATGTAATCGAACTCTGCCGGCAGGGTCGACGGTTCCTCGAGCTCAGGGCGCTTGGCCTTCGGTGTCGCCTTCGCTATCTGCAGGGGAACCTTCTTTTCCGGCTCCGGTTCGGCAGCCGGAGGCGGTTCGAGCGCCGGCGGTATATCGACAACGAGCGGCTCGGCAACCGAGGGCGGCTCGGGCGCTGGTTTCGGTATGTCCAGCACCTTCGGCGTGTCGGTGCCCGCGGTGCCATCGGGAATCGCCGGTTCAGGCACCGCAGGATCTTTGGCCTGCGGCTGCGGGACTTCCGCGGCCGCGGGTTGTTCAATGCGAGCGGGTTTGTCCGGCATTTCCGGCATCAGGACTTTGCCGGGCTCGATGTTGATCTCCGGCTGTTCGACGACCTTGGGAAGGGCCGCAATCCCGGGTGTCTCAACCACCACCTTTGCAGCGCCGACGGCATCGGTCGAATTGGCTTCTGGCGTTTCCGGCTGGGCCGGTGCGGTCTCGAGTACAACCTTGGGCATGCCGACGGCCTTCGGCGCCTTGACAACCGCCGGTTTTCCTTCGGCCTTCGGTTTTTTCTCGACAATCTGCGGCGGCTTGACCGGGGCCGACTTTTTAAGCACTTGCGGAACGGTCACCGGGTTACGAACCTCGATCAGTTTTGCCGTCTGGGTCACCTTCGGTTTCGTGCCGGCGACCGGCTCAACGGGGCGGTTGCTGACAACCGATTTGTCGATCACCGTTGCGGGACGCGGGGATGCCTCGGCCGGCGCTTTGTGAACGACTTTCGGGAGCGTCGCCAAGACCGGCGCCGGTGGCGTTTCCGGGCGGGGCGTCAAGGGCTCGGCAGATCTCTGGACGGTGGGCCGGCGGACCGGGGTGCGCTCCCGGGGCGGCAATCCGCGGGCACTGCGGAGACGTGCATGAGCGAGAGTAGATGTGTGCTCGAAGTACAACGCATAGTCTTCGGCCTTCTCCATTCGCTTGTGGACAGTATCGAGGTCACCTTCAATCCGTTTGATTCGACGCTGCCTCGACTTGATGGCACGGACAATCTCGACGCGATCCGCCTTGGTATCCGCCTCCAGTGCAATATCGACCAACCATACCTGCTTATCCTCGACCTGCCACTGCTGCTCCGTCAGTGCCTCGATCCTTCCATCGATTCGAATTATCCGATCCGTCACCTGCCGGACTTTCTTGTCCGCCCAGGCGGCCTTGCGTTCGAGTCTTTGGATGCGCCGCTTCTCGGCCTCCACGGACGCCATTCCGCGGGTGACGCCGGCAGGCAGCACAGCACCGATCGAGAAAGCCAGGCAGACAACAAAAAGACTCGGCGACGATGTGTACATCTTCCAATGCATGAATCACCTCTTCAATCGAGGTTTGGAAACGCACGATTCTCGTGCAATATACGCGTGCAGCACAGGGCGGCAAGCAGTAATGGTCACGTGAACCCATTCATGATATACTTGCATTCGCCACTCGGCACGTGCCCGGCTTGTCCGCCTCGTAATATATGCAGAAATTCCGGAAACCAAAATCGTTTCGCGGAATAACAGGATCAATGAAGCCGGTTGCTGATCGACACCGAAGGATCGAGACAACAACACGGTGGATACGGCCCACGGATGGCAAAGCGACCCCACGGATGAACGTGAGACTCGAGTCGTGAAACGCGTCTCGCCACGAGACGGACAATTGGCGATCGCAGCTATGCCCCGTGGTGATCAGTCCAGTCAGTGGGAAAAACGCCGTGGGACATGTATCATCCCGGGTGTTTTTTGGATCGCGGTCGACAGACTCGCGAGATCGGCAGCCGTGGCGGGTAAACTCGGACAAATAGGATGCGTTGAGCATGGCCATGTCAAGGTCCCGACAATTGATCGGCGTGGTTCTTGCTATAATTCGGACCCAGACACGATTGCGGGCGGACTTTACTACGCCGTGAAAACCCATGCGTTCGTGTTGCGAGCGATCAACACGCCAAGAACAGTCATCGACAGATTTGTAAATGACGAGGGAGATCATTTCCCAACTGTTAATTTCGAAACAAATAACGGGAAGATCATAACGAATCGCTCGTCGTCATCCTCTGCGTATCTTTCGTCAAAGCTCTGCGTTCGTCCGGTGCAATTCGACGACTGCATACTCTGCGAATCGGCGGTCACCGCGATCGACCTCCAAACATTCCTGATATCCGTATGGCGTCGGGGACAAAAACTTCCGGGCGCAAACGGCGTTGGCCTTGTGCGGCGGGATATCTTCAAAGACGAAAAAAGAACGGCTATGCACTGCCCGTGTCCGCGGTCCAGGACATCCGGAGAATCGCCGGGCCCCAGTACAACGAAATCGAATCAAGTTGCTGTCGTACTTTATCAAGGCGGTCGCCTCGCCGAAGTGCGAGTGGCTCGTGCGCCAGTATCGAGAGGCATACGAACGCTTTCTGTGTCCCGTCTGCGAATTTCCCATTCGGTGCGACCACATGAAATTCCTGATTCTGGAATCGCAAGACCGTCAAAAAGCTGACGCTCCCGGCCGGCGGCGGAGACTCGAGGTATGCGTGCCCTTCATGCAGCACCGAACTGTCTGAGGAATGCGACGCGTGCGGCAGGATTCGGCATGCGCTGCTGCCCTTCTGCCAGCACTGCGGTCGACAACGGGAATCGGACGCCAGCAGCGAAGGTGATGCTCATGAAACGTGAGGCGGGTCACGGCCTGTGGCGACCATCTGCAGATGCGTTGCTGAAAAAGTAAAGGAAAACAACGAATGATTTTTTTGAATGAATCGACTTTGCTCGACTGTCCTCAATCTGTTCCTGCATTGACGATGCTGGCGGGCACAGGCTGTCAGATCCTTGACCAATCCCAAATTCGCGAGCCGAACGTCGAGATGATCCCGTGGAACACGCCGCTCGACTACAACGATTGGGATGATCCCGCGACCCCAGGAATCATGGGCCATGATCACCTAATGCGGTTCTGGGCCTTCTGTCATTCGCGACAGTCGTCGCCGACGACGATGAGAAGACGGAGCCGGCCACGGACTGAGCATGCGCCCTTCCCCAAAGGTTTTTATCGGTCCCAACTTACTCCCCGCCGATGGGTTTTTGTGGAAATTGGTGATTGGGTCACTCGGAGCGGCGGCCGTTTTCCCATTCACCCAGCCAGAGAGCATATTAGGCCAACCGACGCGTCGTGATGAG
>CAUZRT010000175.1:0-7113 GCA_963582235.1 Lentisphaeria bacterium | reverse complement strand
GAATCGGGTGACAACAAAGCCATCCATGACCTCTTTTTGGGGCGCAGCGGTTGCCTTATGGTTGGTGGTGAAAATGCGTGACCGAATCCCCTCCTGTAACAGGCCGCGTGAAATGTGGTACGCCTGATTCGCGGGACCATTCACTTCGGGATAGAACACAGGTATGGTTCGCAATATGTCCATCGTCCAGGAATTTCTATTTACACGGTGATTTCAGAAGGGCCAAACATGGTGATCATAGCAACCTGTTACATGACTTGGTACGACCGTACGGTAGGATCAGATCCCGTACGGAGTTCTGTTGCGGGATCCCGCCCATACGGAGCCCGAAGGTGATGGGTTCAGGCGTTTCGGAATGCCTACTACTTCGTCAGCTGACGATAGAGCTCCACGTATCGACCTTCCACGGCCTCCCAGGAGTATTTTCGGCCGAGTTTCGAACTCGCTGCTTTCATCACCGCAAGTCGTTCTCGATCTGCAGACAGCTCGCATAGTGCGGCCACAACCGGTCCGACTTCAATCCCGGGTGAAAACAGAATCACGGCTCCCGCCTGGCGCATTTCGTCGGCAATGACAAAACCGTCCGTTGCCAAGGTTACGGCCCCGACGGTCAGGTATTCGAAGATCTTGTTGGGCTGGCTGCCTGTGGTGTTCGCCCCGCCCGCTTTCAACAGCAGCAAGCCAATGTCGGCCTGCGCTGTTTCACGAATGACGGTCTCTCTCGGCATGACGCCAAACCATCGAAATCGATGTGGGAAGCGCTCCGCCAACTCTTCAAGCCGCTCCCGGATTGGCTCTCGGTCGGGGCCGCCAAGGGGCCCGCCGAACCGAAATTCAATGTCTACGATCTCCGAAAGACATCGTTCGGCCAACTCGAGCATCAGTCCCACTTCTCGAGTTTCGGTAGACATGTTACCGAAATATACGACCCGAAAATGCCCGTCTTTCCCACCATTGTTGTCAATCCAAGCATAATCTAATCGCCGCTGATAATTCGGAACGATGAAGTGGGGTTTGCGGGTCTCTGGCAAAGTTGACGGCGTGACCGCGATAAAGGCATCGACGGCGGGCAGGAACACGGTGTAACAGAATCGGGCGAACAATCCCATCAAGCCACCATACCGCTTGTAGTGCTCATGCACATCGAAAACAACGCGGCTTTGTGTCAGTAGTCTGAGCGCCGGGGCGATCGGCAGAAGGACAAGATCGTGGATGTGAAATACATCGCCTCGATTGGAAAACGCCTTGCCGGTGAACCAGAGAAGCATGAATGCGTAACGTATAACGTTCAGGCCGAAAGCCGGACTGGCGTTGTGCCAGACGAGGCGGAAAGACGGTGACGTCCATTCCGCGGACAACCGATCGGCATTGGACCAGTTGACGTAGGTGACGTCATAGCCTTCGTTCAGCATCGTGCGCAAGTGATTGGCGATTCTTGTGTCGTACTGTTGGTGAATCGACAACACCGTGATGCGAAGAGTTTTCATTGCCTTCGGCACAACAACACTTTCCTTTATTGAACACTAATTCTTCGTGGCGTCGTTCGCCAGTCGTCAGTATTCACATTATCGGTCTTCGTTCACGGGTCCGGATCAGCTTTCTCGTGCCGCGGGCGTTGTCACGCACGCACACCATAATTCGAACGGAATGCAGCACCAATCCGGGGGGGGGGGGTGCGTTCACGGCATGACGCGCATACTTTACATTTTCGGACTAAAAAGCAATTCGCTGTCCATCAGTTACTTACTATTTTTGGTCATTGGTCAACCGCCGCTGTTGCCACAAAATCTATTTGCATGTGGTGGCGGTTTTTACGGGGGTGCAAGAGTACTGATGACCAAATCAACCAGCCCCGGCAGACGAAAGGTGTTTCTGAAGGGCGGCAGAATGCGGGAATAGAGGGATTGTTCGGCGGTCCCGGTTCCTTTCGGCGGTCAAAGACCGTGGCTTCGCTGTGATTTACGGGTCGCCCCGTGCCGGCAAAACCGCTTCGTTGCATCATCTCCCTGAGCACCGCGCCGACAACCGTCATCGCATCAGCTACATCCAGTTCGCCATGCTCAACCGCAACAACGTGGTACGCTTTATTAGCGAGGAACTCGGCTTGACCCCGCTGCGCTCCCTCAGTGCCGGGTTCAAGCAGTTGCAACGACAGATCAAAGACATCCAGCCCGTCAATCCGGTCTCTATCTTCGACGAAGTGTAGCAACCGTCGATCGAGACAGTTGGGATTAAACGCTGTGTTGCCGTTGCACCCTTAGCGCCGTATGCGTCAGACCAATTACATCTTTGGCTCCGGCAGCCGTACCCCTTAGTACTCCCAGCAGTCGGGCAAGCCTGTGCCTACCGCAAGTGCGGACGCCGCCCGACAATACCGCCATCGTCATCATGGCCGCCGCGGATGCCTTTTTTGAATACCTGCGACTCAAGATAAATGAATCGTTGCGCCAGCGCATCACGTTCACGTGCGCCTGCGTTGCTTCGCTCCTTGTGACACAAACGCCTACATCACCGATCACATCGAAGGTGCCGGCCCCATCACGACGTCATCGATCCGCCCGCCATACAACCCATCCCTGAGTTACACCAATACACCGAATCATTGTGGTTCGCGCTGCAAAAAAAAGCAGCAAGGACAAGCGTGGATCGGAATTGTGTGGCTTGGGCACCATGGTGCGGATGCCTATGCCCCGCCGAGCCCCTCTGAGACTCAAACTGACGATTTCGTCCCCGAACACACCCCAAAAACGCCGAGAGAACAACGAGACTTTTGCAGAAATCTCTTCAGGTCCGAGAAAAGATATGCCGCGAAACTACATGAGGGGCTCGCCGGAACTTGTCCTGATGACGTCCGGCCCGTACGTTACTGGGCGCCCGTTAAGCAGATCTAAGCACGTGGCACACGCCGTTCTTTGCCGTCCATAGTAGTTTTCGTATACAACGGTGGTAGGGGCTTCAGCACCATGGCCGATTCCAGAATTAAGAAGGCCGGCATACTCGCTTCAGGAGAGACCGTCAGCACACTGCTGTTTCTTGTCACCTTTGCGGTGCTGTCGCGGGTTCTGAGCAAACAGGAGTATGGCACGTACCGGCAGACTCTCCTGGCATATTTTTTTGCGGCGCCGCTCCTGACGCTCGGACTGCCTCAGGCGCTGTATTACTTCCTGCCCGGAGAACGGAGGCGGGCGCGGGCGGTTGTCATCGAGAATCTCCTGTTGCTCACGATAATGGGCGCCGTCTTCACGCTCTTCCTCCTGCTAGGCGGCAATCATCTTCTCGCCTGGAGTTTTGACAATCCGGTACTCGTTGAAACTCTGGTGGTCCTTTCCCCTTTCCCGATTTTCATGCTGCCTGCCGGGTCAGTGACGGCGTGCCTGATGGTCCGTGGATTGGCGCGTTGGGTGATGGCATACAATGTCGGGAGCCGTTTTCTGATGCTCGGGCTGGTGACGGTGGCTGCACTGTACTGGCGGACTTCGAACGCTGCCGTCGCGGCGACCGTAGTAGGCGCATCTCTAGGATTCGTGGCAGCGTGCGGACTCATGCTGAAGTCGGTGCAGGGCAATAGCTGGGCCCCTTCGCTGATAGGCATGCGCGCGCAGTTGCGGTACGGCGTTCCGCTCGGCGTTGGCGGGATGATCGCGGTTATCAATGTCAATATTGACAAGGTGATCGTGTCGAGTCTGTGCGATACGGAGACTTTCGCCGTTTACAGTAACGGCGCCATGGAGGTGCCGTTACTCCATGTTTTGGCGGCGTCGGTGACGGCAGTCCTGCTGCCGGAAATGGCAAGTATGGCCAAGGAAAACCGAATACAGGACAGCCTCGAACTGTGGAAACAAGCGGCGGTAAGTTGCGCGCTCATCATCATGCCATGCACCGCCTTCTTGATGGTAACCGCGCCGGAGTTAATGCGGTTGATCTTTTCGCCGGAATATGAGGACAGCGCGGCGCCGTTCCGTATTTATCTGTTGATGTTGCCCGCGCGCGTCGCCTTCTTCAGTGGCTTCTTTATGGCGACTGGGCGAAACCATCTGATTGTTGTTAGGGCTATTGTGTCCCTGACTGCGAACATCGTCCTTAGTATCGTATTCGTGAATCTCCTCGGCTATCTCGGTGCGGCCGTCGCGACGGTGATCGTGTTGTACGTTTGGGCCGTTCCATTCTGCGTTTACTTCATTGGGCGGATTGTGAAGAAAGGCTTATCGGAGCTTATCCCATATCGGGATCTTGTGAAAATACTGGTCGTGTCGAGCTTTTGTACTTTACCGCTTTGGTTTGCTGACCGGATCGTGACGATTCCAGATCCAGTATTTGTGGCCGCTGCCGCCTTGATTTATTTTCCTTTGTCGCTGGTCGCACTCAGGTTCATGGGATATGGGGACGCGCTGCGGGGCATGCTCACGGTGTTCAAATCTACTGGCGTCCGCCGATAACACCGTGCGTTGACCCAGATGTTCGGTTGGAATCAAGTGAATGCCTGGCTACTATACAAGCTTGGCGTGCGCTCGGACCGCCGCCGGAGCAGTTGGATGGCAACGCCCAATGAACTGCGCCGGGTGGCCCCATCGCGCCGATTGGCGATGTTTCACACCAACACGCGCGCACCCCGCCGGCCCGGGCGCCGCTAAAGTTTTCCTATTTCATTATCGGAATCGGCGAGGCCCCGTTATGCGTTTTGTGTTAGCCGTATTGGGTAATCTTTTTCATAAAGCTCAGACAGTTTGTATAATACTCGTCAATTGTCATCTCCAACGTCAGTTTCACAAGAATATAGGAGCGATAGGACAGAATGTTCTGTTTGTTGGCATCAGTAAGATCACGGGGCTGAGCCAAATTGAAATAGGTGATAATGTAGTTGTCGGAGAGAATGCATGCATTCGTGGAGAGGGTGGGTTGTCGGTTGGAGACAACTGTCATTTTTCAAGAAACCTCGTCATTTACACGCACAGCCATAACTACGATGGGAGCGCTCTGCCCTACGACGACACTTTCAGGTTTCGCAAGGTGACAATCGAGAGAAACGTTTGGGTTGGTATGAATGTGACGATTCTCCCTGGTGCTCACATCAAGGAAGGGGCGATCATCGGCGCCGCCGCTGTTGTGGCCGGGACGGTAGAACCGCTGGCAATCGTCGGCGCTGCCGTTGCCCATCCGATCAAATACAGAGATAAAGAGCATTATGATACACTGGAGAGCGAAAGACGATACTGCGGGCCCAACGGCGTGCCGCTGGATCCTTCAACTGCCGAACCGACGTAACCATTCATGCTTTTATTGCGCAAATGGGCCCACGATATCGTCACGCGGATTGTCCTCATCGATCTATTCAGCTCGAATTTCTGACTGGATGAAATCGAGAAGTTCGGCGTGGCGAATGAGTGTCCGACGATCCATTTGAAAGATGGGACCAAGCTGTCCTTCCCCCGCACTAACAACCTTCCCGCACTGAAGATATTTGGGATTCCGGAGGGATTTCAAGACATCGCCGTCGCTTATCTGAGACTCGGTACAAGTACCCGCATTTTCTTCCGACCACGAAGATTCCGACTCGTTTCATACCGTGGCGACTGATTCCTGCAATCATTCATCGCCAGCATAAGAACACGGTATTCGAGCTGCCGGATTATGAAGCAGAAGAGGTGAGCCGGAATTTTTCGCTGCGACCGGGGGACAATGTCCTGGAGATCGGTCCGGTCATGGGTTTCGGCACGGTGAAGATGAGCCGTTTGGTGGGGAAGGAAGGCCGGGTTGTCTCGGTGGAGGCGGACGAGAAGGCATTCGGCGTCTTGAAAATGAATATCGAGCAGAACAGCATCACAAATGCAATCGTAAGCAACTATGCAATTGGTGATGAGAACAAGGACAAAGTCACGTTTTTGGAAACGGGAATGCAGGCCAATTCGTTGGTGCGAATGAAAGGGGCTAAGCGTGAGCCAGTGACTATGCGCAAGGTCACGACCGCGATCGAGGAAACGGGCCTTACGCCAAATTTTATGATCCTGACGATCAACGGCTATGAACTGAATGTGCTGCAAAGCTGCAAGAATTTTCTCAACGAATGCCGGCTGATGCGGATGATCGTGACCGGCTGGTATAGCGACGAAGAAGGAAGATTCGGACCACGGATTATTGACCTACTAAAGTCGGTTGGTTTCCGAGTGATCGCTGCTACGGGAATGCATGTATTCGCTTTTAACCCGTAAGCCTTTTGACGATCTTCAGATTTTGGGCGTGAGTGACATTTAGCTCTTCGCGCTTCACACAGGGCTATTTCAAAAAAACTTGCAGCAGGGGTTTCCCGGATGAGTCAGCGCTCGCGCGAGGTTGTTTCACGACACATTTTGCACAACACCTTGGGAAATGAGATAGGCATCAACCTGGACTCTTTTCATATGGACAGTTGAGTGGCGAGGTCAGGCTCAATGTCTAATTTCGACGTGCTGATGACTGTGGTGGCCAATACCTGCGATCGTTGGCTGTCGCGACAGTTCAAGGGCTGAGAGAAAATGAAACCCAAGCAACAGTGCCGTCAATTCGTCGAAACTCGGGGGCACATCGGCATCGAGGGTAGCGAACTGATCCTGCACCGGTAGTTGGACCGTCTATCCGATCATCCAACAATCAGATTCGGGCATGCGTCTGTGCCATGGAGTCAGTCGTTGAAAAGGGGCACGACAACTCATTCCTCCAGCCTCGGCGGTGTGCCAGGCTGAATTGCCGCGCTTGGCGGGAAAAGCGGCAGGATCGCCGGGGGGCACGGCAACCTGATATCGACCGGTGCGGCATGGTCGCGGAAGTGTTCGTTGATCAATTCCCTGACAACGGCTACCAGACGGTGGAAGGCGCTGAACTGCCGGTTGGGCCAAGGTTCTGCGCCAGCCACAGTCTGATGTGGACGGTGCCGCTGGATTCCTGCGACACCAATCCCGGGGCCCGAGTTAGCATCCTGAGCATGACGTGAACGTGGCGGAAATTACAGTGATCAGGTTATAAATGAACACACCACGACGCCGATTTCCTGTGCAAGTCAGATCAAGGACGTCGACGTATTACATTGCCGTTAC
This sequence comes from Lentisphaeria bacterium, assembly GCA_963582235.1. Lineage (GTDB taxonomy): Bacteria > Verrucomicrobiota > Lentisphaeria > JABSQK01 > CAJWLW01 > CAUZRT01. The sequence goes on along the minus strand of CAUZRT010000175.1, from coordinate 46 downwards.
TGAACGAGTATGTAAGCCCGGATGCCAGATAGCAGCACCCCTACAG
>CAUZRT010000174.1:0-7161 GCA_963582235.1 Lentisphaeria bacterium | reverse complement strand
GCTGAACATGTTGAGAACGATTTTCGTGGCGGTACCGGCCTTCAACCGCGTTGAACCCGTTACCGCTTCCGGTCCGGTTTCAATGGCGATCTCGAGAAACCGATTGCCGGCGATCGCAAAGGGCGGGCGCGGATTAAACGTAAGAAATACGATACGCGCGCCGAGCCGGTGCGCTTCACGCATACCGCCCAGAACGAAGGGCGTCGAACCTGATGCGGCGATGCCGACAAGGACGTCGCCACGTGTCACGCCGCGTGCGCGGACGCTTTGCCGCCCGTAGTCCGCGTTGTCTTCGGCTGCTTCCACAGACTGTCCTAGGGCCTTGGTGCCGCCCGCCATAATTCCCTGGACCCGGGTCGGGGGCGTTCCGAACGTGGGCGGGCACTCCGCGGCATCGAGAATGCCGAGACGGCCGCTCGTTCCGGCGCCGAGGTAAAAGAGTCGACCCCCGTCTTTCAAGGCGGCGGCGATCCATGCCGCGGCTTTGGCGATCGGATTCGACGCCTCGCGGATGGCTGGGACGACAGCCGTTTCCTCGGTGAGCATGATATCCACCAGCGCCTTAACGGAGCGACGGTCGAGGTCCATGGTGCGAGGATTTCGCTGTTCCGTCGGCGATTTCTCGAGCTGCCGGTGGTCGTCGATCCGCGACGCGGGTTTGCGGCCACCGGTGGACCGAACTCGGGGTTTGGCCGGCTTGCCGGCGGAGTCGTGCGCATGCACGTTGGACCCGGACGAATTCAATGCGGCCAGCGCGAGCCGTGCGGCGCCATAACTACCCTCTCGCGTGGCTAGGTGGATGCGGGCGCCCGGCAACCGCCGGCGCACGGACTTGCGTATCAGTCGTAAGAAGTAGGGTTGCTTCGCCGCGATCCCTCGGTTGACGGCGAACCGCGGGCGGTCCCAGCTCAGACGATGTGCCGCGGCGGCAATCCGGTCGGCCAAAAGATCGGACGCTTCATGCAGGATTCCGGAAACGTGGCGGCTGCGTCGCGCTTCAAACACGATCGGACACAGGCCGGCGATCTCTTCCTTCGAGGCGCTCACCGACCACTCGACCAGCTCGTCGAGTGTGTTCAAGCCAAGTGCGCAGAGCACCTGCTGACCCAGAAGTCCGTTGCGGCCGGTGTTGTCATGAAATCGGAAGATGGTGCGCAGCGCCGCGTGCGCAATCCAATAGCCGCTGCCGGCGTCACCGACGACGTGACCGTGACCGCCCAAGGTCAACTCCCTGCCACGATATCGGGCATAGACACCCGCGCCGGTCCCGCACACGAGAATAAAACCGTCGGCACTCCCGAATGCCGCCGCAAAAGCCGCCGCGAGATCGTGACCGAGGGCGATGGGCAAATCCGGCCACACGTCGGTGATAAGGCGCTTCGTCCGTGTCCGGTCCCGGGAGGTCCTGCATCCGGCGAGAAAGACCCCGATCGCCGCGGGTGGACGCTGCAGCCGCGCCGCGATCCCACGCCAGGTGCCCGCGAGGGAAGCATCGGACTGCAGGTGCAGGTTGCAGGGCCCGGTCTCGAACTTGCAAAGCGATGTCCCGCGGCCATCAATTTCTTCGACGTGTGTGGTGCTGGCGCCGCCTTCGATGCCGAGGATCGTTGAATGTTCCATTCGTTTGTCATCCTTGGAGGTAAAGAAGAAATTGTCAGCCACGGGCAGATCCCGTGTGGGACGTTGTTCCGTCCCAACGGGACTCACGTCCGCCGGGGCGGAAACCACGGAGTCACGGAGACGCGGAGGCTGGAGACCGGTGGATTTAACCGAGTCTGAGTACAGACGCGCTGAAATCAATCGCTACCTTTATTTTGGAGGACCAAGAGCTCCGACGAGATGCTTTCCGTGGCCTTTCCGCTCCGTGTCTCAGTGTCTCGGTGGTGAAATCCGCAATAGACGGAGCCGGATAACCACACGATCGAGGTAACTCGCAAATCGCTTGTGCCTCATCGGCGACGGTGGGCCAGTTTGTATATGCCTGGATGATTGTCCGGATTGATCGAGCAATTATATTCATTAGATCCCTGATTTACCAAGTACCGATCGGAGATCGGCCCTGCGGCACGCTCAGGACTTCCAACGATCGACAATCAAAAATACGCTGTGGCCACTAAACTCAGTTGGATTTTTCGAAAATCCGTACTGTCATTCGCTACCACAGGCAGGATGCCTGCTACGTGATCCTGCGGTGGGCGAATCCAATCGATTTTTTCGGCCACAGTAAATACGTTCTTATCCTTCCATGGCATTCATGGCCGCAGAGGAACGCGCGCTGGCGCAGTGCGTTCGCAACATCATGATTCGGAAAACCTATCATCCCCCGCAGTCGGTCACGGCATCGGCCGGCGATGCGTTAACCGGTGCCGTTCGCAATGGTGCACTCAGCATCGGCGAGCTGTTGCGGCGATACTGCGCACTGGTATAAAGTCAGTCGGGTTCGTACGAAGAGGCTGCACGTCGTTTAGGTATCGATCGACGCACGGTCAAGACCCGTGTCGATCCCGATCTTCTCGAGGAGCTGAAATGAGAGATGTGAAGAGTAAGACGTGAAACATGAAACGAGAGACGAGAGACGTGAAGCGTGTTGGAGCGAAGCGGAAATCCGCTCCAGGCGGAAAACGTGAAATCGTATTCCGCCACCTCCGTGGTTAGCGGGCGTCGTCGGTGCCAAGGCCCCCGGGGCTGTGCGAGGGCTCCCCACGAGTCGCTGCCAGGTACCAGGCCGTGAGCCGGCCGCTATTTTTCTTCGGCTGCCGGCGTAGGTCCGAATTTGTGTTTGCCACATGGTATTTCGCAACATATTCGCGGCTGCCAAAAGCCGCCGAAGTGATATCCGTATCCCACTGACGAGAGTCAGGAAGCTCTTGCTTCCCGGGCCACCGCAATGAGTGCATTGAAGAGCCGCTGTTGCGTCGGATCCTCGGCGGCGGTTTCTTCGGGATGCCACTGGACGGCTACGAGCCAAGGATGGCCCGACATCTCGAGAGCCTCGATAACGCCGTCGGGCGCGTGCGCGACGCCCCGAAGCGAAGGCGCCACGTCCCGGATCGCCTGGTGATGCCAGGAAACCGGAGCACACTCGGTTGTCTCCATAACACGCGAGACGAGGGATTCGGCCGTTGCCTTGATCGGGTGCGGCACGGGCTCACGCGGCGGCAGTCGGTGTTTCACCGATTCGCCGTATATGTCGGGAATATGTTCGTACAGCGTCCCGCCCTCGACAATGTTGATGACCTGACTACCCCGGCAAATGGCCAGTGTCGGCATGCCGTTGGCAATCACTGATTCGGCCAGCGCGAGTTCCATTCTATCGCGTTCGGAATCGACCATATAAACATCGGGATGGGGAGTGCCGCCGTAGGTTGCCGGGTCGATATCACCGCCACCGGCAAGGACCAGTCCGTCCACCAGTGCCACCAGTTCGCGTATGCGGTATTCGCCGGGCGGCAGGAGCACGCCAATGCCGCCGGCGCGACGGACAGCGTCGACGTATGGGGCCGGGAGCGGAAACCTACCGTTTTCGTCCCGCCCATATGTCGTGATACCGATGATCGGGATATCCATGACAGCTTGAGCTCGTTTGGATGACTTCGACGCAAAGACGCCCCGTGAAGCTTTGCAACGGGGCAGGCTCCGACACGAAGATGCGCAAAGATTATACAGAAGGTGATTTGTGAACGTGGCGACTACCTTAGCCGCACAACGGCGGAATTGGTAGGATCTCGCTGGCGTGACGGTGGTAGAAGGGATCGGAGTTCAACGAATAGGGCTGTATATTGGTGCGAACTTGTTTATCGTCGGACCGGATGTCCGACACCCCGCGATTCATCGCGGGGCGAATGACATCCGATCCGACGATAAACACATGCATTGGTGTCACGCGTGATCAGCGTTTGTTTCGTTTCAGGAGATCCTACATTTCGGGCGCTGAACGCAAACCAAGCAAAGCTTAGGGCTTCGCCACCGACGCTGGGTCAGTGCTTACGACGGAACACGGCGGTGGATGTGGTTGTCGAAAATAGGCGGTGTTGTTCAATCCGAGCGGTATGCGATGCTGCAAAACAGAAGACATGTTTCGACCGGGTTCCTAGCGGCCTTGATTACTGTGGCTTGCGGGATCAGTGCCGACGGTAATCGGTCAGCTGATGAGACGGTGTCTGCCGACGGCCAGGCGACGAACCGCGGGCAGGACGGGCATGTCCCGGTTTACACCTACCGTGTCGTCAACGCCTTTCTACATGATCCGAATGCCTTTACGCAGGGGCTTGTCTTTGCGGACGGCTTCATCTATGAGGGTACCGGACTGCGCGGCGAATCGTCGTTGCGTATTGTCGACCTCGACAGCGGTACCGTTCTGAAACAGGTAAGACTGCAGCGGCGGTATTTCGGAGAGGGAATTACCATTTTCGACGATCGAATCATGCAACTGACCTGGGAGTCCAGCGTCGGCTTTGTGTACGACAAAGAGCACCTGACGTATCAGGGTAATTTCTCGTACCCGACCGAGGGCTGGGGGCTCACGCATAACGGCCGTCATCTGATTCTGAGCGACGGTACGGCGAATCTCTACTTCCTCGATCCTGAGACATTCGATCGCATCGGGCAGCTGCCGGTACGTGATGAACGCGGGCTGGTCAAGGGTCTGAACGAGCTCGAGTTCATAAATGGCGAGATCTTTGCCAATGTCTGGAAGACGGACATGATCGTACGCATCAATCCGGACTCGGGCCGTGTCGTCGGCAGGATCGATCTATCCGGTCTCCTCGACCCGAAGGATCGTCACCCGCAGGCCGGCGTGTTGAACGGCATCGCCTATGACGCGCAGAACGATCGGCTTTTCGTCACCGGTAAACACTGGCCGAAGCTTTTCGAGATCAAGCTGGTATCGGAGAATGCCGGGGCAGAATAAATAGTCACCCTTGGCTACCTTCTGCACCGTTTTCCATCGGGACTCGCGGAATCCAGAAACGGAACTGCCTGCGGCCTGGAACTCCTCCCATGTAATTTCCGTGAATAGATCAAGCCAGTAGTTTCGTTTCATGCATCACCCTTTCTCTGGTTTAACCAGATACTAATCGACAACGACAAAAACGTAATCAGCGTACAAAACCCTGCCGGTTTGGCATAACTATGCTATAATTGTCGGACAATTGCGAAAATCGCGGCGACGGATTCGCGGAGATATCAATAATATTCAAGGCTTCCCGGTCGAGAGGTTCGCCCCCCCTACCGTCTTGTGGCAGTGTGGCTGGAATGTGGCGGTTATAAGCCAAAAATTTATATTAGGACACGGCGGGACACACACGGATAAAAAAATTGGGAATGGCGACAGGCCGCTACTAGTAAGGATTGCCGTTTCGTTAAAAGGGGAAATCCCACAGCCGTCGATGCCCTATTCGGCAGAATAATAGTCTGCGCGAATGGCACGATTCAGATCAGTCGAATCTTGCCCGGTGTTCGAGCTTACCCTGAATGTCGGGGTGTACGCGGAACAGTTGTCCGCCAACGTCTGTGGCCTCCGGATCGCATCCCGGCGACGCATACTCACTGGGCCAGAAATCGGCGGCCGAGGAGATGCACAGATCGGTCTGGTCGGGGCGACCGTACACTGCACTCGATGTCTGCAGCGCGGGCATTTTGATTCGCCGTTCGACCCCTCCGTCCAGATCGTACCTGACGACTTGGCCGCCGTCCCATTGGGCGCTGTTCATAAACTTAAATTGGCGGATTATCGGTTAACCGATTGATGTCGAATAGGTTGCGCCCGATATTTCGGGTGCAACCGACGACGACGTTTCGTACATGATTAGCGTGCCAACACGCGCTCCAGTACAGACGGCAATCGGACGCCAAACAGCAGAGTTTTTGTTATTCATAAGCCGCCCGCGCAGCGCGCGGTTTCGATGCTCCACAGGAAGTCCTCAGAGTCCACCGTATACCCGTCGGGCAACCCCTGATCCGTCGGCACACCAACACAAACACCCGTTTTTATTGGACAGATCTCCGGTCATCGGGTGGAGGTCGTAGGCGTAGATCTAACGGGCGACGGTGTCAGCGAAATAAAGGGTCCGGTCATCCGTACTCTGGCCGAGGCCGTTCACATGTTTGTATGTTTTTTGCCCGCGGGTACAGGGGACTTGAAACCAACTCCCATAAAACCGCCTTCGTTACAACGACTGGTACAATTGCCGATATTGATGGATGATCGCCTCCCACTGGTAATTCCGACTGACAAGCTGATGAATGGCCTGTCCGTAACTGGCGAGCTTCGCGGGATTCTCGAAAACCTCTCTCAGCCGTTCGGATAGCGCTTCGCTATCGCCATGGGGTACCAAAAAGCCAGTCTTCCCGTCGCGCACAATATCGCGGGCAACACCGGTCGGCGTCGAAATTATGGGGCAACCATGGGCAGCGGCTTCCAGCACGGTTTGACCGAAGTTTTCGTAATTCGATGTATAAACGAAAAGGTCCGCTTTGCGGTAGAATTCGCTGAGTTCCGGACCGTAATGTTCGCCGCAAAACTCAACGGAATTGTCGAGCTGCAAATGGGTGATCAGACTCCGAACGCGTCGAATGTATGCATCTCCGGAATGAGTCATGCTCCGCAGACGAACGGGGCCGACGATCCGCAGCCAAACATCCGTGGAAGTCCTGGCGCGAAATTTAGCGACACCGTGCAAGACCTGCTCTAGGTTCCGGTCCGGGCTGATTCTGCCAACAAACAGGATCTGGAGACCGTTGCTGATATCCGCCGGGGGTCGGCTCTGAACGTCGATCGTCGCAGCGCCTACCGGAATTACGTGAAGTCGTTCCTCACTTACGCCGAATTCTATCGCTTCCGTCTTCTCCTGCTGCGTGGCAACAACTACGGCGTTGGCCTGCAATGCCTGTTTTCTCTGTGTCAACAAGTCGTAGACCCGATACGGCAGGCGCCGCAACCCGTTGAGGGTATGCCGAAACATCAGTAGTTGTCCGTGCGGCTGCAGCACGAACGGCAGACGTTTGCGGCGTGCCATTCGAAAGGCGGCATCGGTCATGGCGTTGCGATAACTGTGCGCGTGAATGATGTCTGCGGTTTCGCTGTAAAGACGCCGGATTCCAATTGTTCGACGGTATGCCATAAAGCCGAATGATTCCTTGAATCGGGTGACAACAAAG
>CAUZRT010000173.1:0-7213 GCA_963582235.1 Lentisphaeria bacterium | reverse complement strand
TACCGAAAATGAAACCGGGATGGCGGTCGTCATGGGCCACGAAGTCGCACATGCCCTGGCTCGCCACGGCAACGAACGCTTCAGTCAGAATCTCCTGCACAACCTGGGCACCAGTATCCTCGCGCGCCTCGCCAAAGCCGTTCGAAGGCGGCTCCTCGAAGTCGCGTCCAAATCAAGAACGAGGATGATGTGTTTCTGCCTGCCAAAACCGGCAGCGCCAGATCCTCGCTGAACCCTGCCATGTCATTCGACATGGTCCACCGCTGGTGGAAACACCGAATACTCCCGGCGCTCCGCGGGAGCTTGAATCCATGCTGAAACGGCGAAAAATCGGCGCCGCCTTCGAACGATCACCATCGGAAAAGCTCGGCGAGTGGAGCGGACGAAACCTTCTCGTTCTGATCGCGGCCGTGGGTGGGGCAGTCGGCTGGTGGCTCCTCGTTGATTGGATCGTCAATGGCTTGTTAAACTTTCTCTTCAAGGGCTCGCAGGAAAGTCTCGAAGACCCGTTTTCATCCGAGGATCCCATGTGGATCGGGGTCAAGCTCATCGGAGCGATCCTGATCGCCATATTGATCGGCAAGACACAGGCAAAGTGAGACCGCCGACACCCGGCATAACATCGCTGCATCATCCAGCTTCGCGAAAATCCTACATTCTTTACTGGGGTCGGCTCACAGGTTCAAGCCAAGCCGTGAAATTGCCCGCAAATGTATTCACGGCGCCAAAGCCTGCGCAACCGGCGCCGTTGACCACGGCAAATGATGGCGAATAAGGTGTAATAATCGTTTTCAAATTTTCGCATATTTTTACAGAGTATTTGGTTGCCAAATACGGGACGTGCCGGTATATTTGGGGCTGTATAATGATTTCGAATGCGTTACTCATGGATGTCGACCCAACAAAAACAAGGAGCTGGTAACCATGTTGTTATACGTACTGATGGTGATTGCGGCAATCGGAATGTACTGGGCCAACCGGCAATACAAGATAAAGGGCGTTCCCTGGGGCCGACCGCTCGCGGGATTGTTCGGAGTCAGCGCCTTACTGCTGGCCATGGTCAAGATCTTTGCCCAGCTGTCGGGCTGCGAGCAGTCCGGTAGGCAGGAGAAGGTCCTTGACAAAGAGTTGAGTTATGCCAATGCCACCTACCAATATCTCGGGACCTACCTCAAACGGAACCATCCGAATCAGAGGATATTGTTGATCGCCAACCCCACGTCGCCGAACAATAAGTTCAACGAAAAGCGGCTCGACATCATCAAGTCCGGGCTCGAGACCGGGTTTGGCGGCCAGATGAGCAGTGTCCAAATTGAACGACTCGAGATGCCCGAAACAGCTATGGCAGGAGCTCCGATGATGTTCGAAAATTTGTTCACGGCAGAAATCTTCGATGAAATTGTCGAAAAACATAAGGGCCGGGTGGATATGATTATATCACTGGTCGGGCTGCCGATGGATCTGCGTGATATGAGATTTTGGAATTTGGACAAAGACGAACGCCCGAAGCTCGTGGTAACCCACGGCGCGATCTATGAGTTGAAAAACGCCATCGCCCAGGGCTTCGTAACTGCAGCCGTCTACTATAACCCCGATCTTCCGTACAATTTCAAGGACCCAGTTCCCGAAGACGTCGAAGAAGCGTTTAAAAAACGGTATGTCCTCATCGACGGCGACAACATCGAGGAATTCGCGGCCAAGCATCCGACGATATTTATTCCGGACGACGAATGATCGCCGCGACGACTGCTTAGCCGCTGATCTTGAACGCAAAAAGCCCGGGCGGGTCGTTCCCGCCCGGGCTTTTTGATTGTCATTGGACAAACCGCTCCGAACCGCCACCTCCGATAAACTCCGCAGCAACCCGTCATTTTGTTCGTGACGTGACACTCGTGGATGACGACCGCCTCATCTTCACCGTCCGCCTCGAGACCGGCAGCACGGCCATGAGACTCCTCGAAGAACTGGCCTGCGGTCTTCGTTTGCAATGTTCATCCTGGACCGACCCCGCAAAAGAGCACGGGTTCGTCACTTTTTACTGCTCTACCCACGCCGACGCCGAGCACGCCTGCGCCGCCCTCGAGCAGCAGCTTCAAGCTCTGCGCGATTCCCTCCCGTCGCCCGTCATCAACCACGGCATCCAACCCCTGCTCCGCGAAGACTGGGCCGAAACCTGGAAACGCTTCTTCCATACCGAACATGTCTCGCCGCGTGTCGTCATCAAACCATCGTGGGAGGTTTACCAGCCGCGGGCGCCCGAAATTGTCGTCCAGATCGATCCGGAAATGAGTTTCGGGACCGGCCGCCATGGTACAACCCGTGCCTGCCTGCAATTCCTCGACCTGCTCGGTGCGCAGATTCCCGATGCCTCATTCCTGGACATTGGTTGTGGCTCCGGAATCCTCGCTATTGCGGCAGCAAAACTCGGCCTCGGCCCAATCACGGCATTCGACAACGATCCCGTCGCCGTGACTAACGCCCGCAACAACATCCGGCAAAACCGGGTCCTCGGCCTTATCGAACTGCATGAGAAATCTTTGGCCGATGCGTCGTCTTTCGGAAGGTACCGGATCGTGGTGGCAAACCTTTTGGCGGAGATCCTGTGCGATCACGCTGAAGTGATTCGTGAACGACTCGTCGATGACAGTCCGGCGTTCCTCATTCTCTCCGGCTTGCTCGACAGCCAGTATGACGAGGTCGTCGAACTTTATGCCGGCAAAGGCCTCTGCGAGCACCGGCGCTTGACGTTTGACGGATGGACCAGCGGCTGCTTTACCAACCTGTAGCGCTCATCTGAACTCAGGATTCGGAGTCCAGAGGACGAGGCCAAAGGGTAAAAACACTCTCCGGAAATTTAGTCGTTCTCGTCCTCAGCGAAGCGGTTCTCGTCCTCGAAATCGCGTTCGAATCGAGGACGAGAACGATTGTGTTTCCCAAAACTGCCAAAACTGGCAGGGCCAGTTACCCCGCCGAACACACCCATCCCGAATTTACCATCCCCGTTAACCGTCCCCATACTCACCGTCTCCCGTTCGACAGCAACCTGAGCTCTGCTGTCGCCCACACCGTCTCGATAAAAACACTGATGTCATAATCCAGACAGCGCTGGAACGATGCCCTGGCGGCCTCGAGCTGACCACGTACAAGATGCATCTGTCCGATGTAGAAATGTGCCTCGCACAACTGGCCCTGGACGATGCCCTCGGTCTTCGCAACCGCGGCTTCCGTCAGCAGTTCATCGGCATCGATAACACCCTCACAGAAACGGAATAGACGATTGACCCACGTGTCCTCGGCAATGGCGTTTACTGACCGGTAGTCGGCAAGCCGGCTTGAATAATCCGCATTCATGCGGCCGATGAGAAAGTACAGCCATATCTGGATGTAATCATGTAGCGGCAGGTGTTCGAATTGGAACGTCTGCTCGAGATTGACGATGGCATCATGGACATTTCCCATCTCCGCCTGGACGATTGCCATTGCCTGATATACCTGAATATTGTCCATTCCGAGCTTCAGAGTTTGGCGCAGGTCGTCGAGAGCATTTTTATATTGTCCCCGACGCTCGTGGACATAGGCTCGGGCAAGATACCCTTGCGGCCATTCGGGCCCCAACTCGACTGCCTTGTCGCTGTATTCCAGCGCCTTGTCCAGCAATTGAATATCGCTGCAAACTTTCGCGTAACTGACGTAATCGCTGATCGTGCCCGGTGGTATCCGCAACAGCCGGGCGCCGGCACCCTTCAGTTCGCCGAAATAATGTCCTGTCTTGTACGCCTGGTACAAATAATAGTGGGCCGCGGGCAGTTCCGGGTACGCGTCGCCCGCCTCCCGGAATGCCGCGATCGCCACATTGAAGTCTTCTCTGTCCCGAGCGGATAGTCCTTTTCGCAGAAAGTCGCTGTAGGCCGGTCCGCCAAGCGTTCCACGTTCCCGCAAATGACGGATGTGTTCGCCCAATGCGCTGCTGGTGACGCCATAAAAGAACGAGCTGCCGGAATTCTCGATGTGCGGCAAACCCCTCTCGAAAAAGACGGCGGCCCGGGTGTAGTCGGCAACGTCTTCGTACAAGTGCGCAAGATACTCCTCCGCGCGAGCGTCGTACGACGACTTGTGCGGCTCCAATTCCAGAATCTTGAGCAGCACGGACTCGAAACGCATATCCCGGTATTTGTCCATCAACGATGCCAGGCGAAAACATTCACGTTCCAGATCAGCGGCAGCGAGAATCCGCTGCCACTCGTCGTCCGACGGCACATTGAACTGTCCCGGATTCTGCGCCCGCGACCGCAGGTACAACAGCGCCGCGTCTTCACACTTCTCAAGAAATCTGGCGACCAGATCATGTTGCCCAAAATCGTACAGCTTGTCCATTAAACCGAGCAGATTCTCCGGCGGTGCCAGCGCCAGGTCGGCGATTTTGACAAGATGTTTGATCACCGGCTGCATCCCCAGTCGATCCGCTAATGTCGCATAATAGACGGCTTCAACGCAACGGATGCCGACTTCCGGTTGCTTGTAGAGTTCCTCGCCTGCCTGCGGCCAGATTTCATCTGCCAGTTTCCCCTTCTCGATGGCCAAGGCTGTCTCTGTCACGATGCTGCTAGTCCGCCAGAACGTCCATCCCTGAAAACCGTTCACGGCAGCTTCTTCATGGGCGCCGAGAAGGTTGTAGATCTTGAGTTTGAAAAGGGCTGTCGAGTTATTGCCGGCACGCGTCGGCACCCGTTTGAGAAGGTCTATTATCTGCTCCCGCCGCGGCTTTGCGAGCGGCTCGAACTCCTTTAATAATGTCAGGGTGTCGAGACTCTCGAGGTACGCCAACAGCCCGATCTGGGCCGCCCTCCGATATTTTTTGTCGCGATTCATCTCGATGAGCAGAAGGATCGTTTGCGCCCCGTGCTTGTCGATGAAATCGCGCCACCCCGCCGTTGTTTTCCGATCGTCGTCGATCGCTTTGATCAACGATGTGATATCGTCAGCGGCGCCCGGCACAATCTGCCACCTGAGCTCGTGATACAGTTTCCGTACGCAGATACGAATCTCCGGATCGCTCGAGTCCAGGAAGGGTTTTAATGCAATCCGTGCCTCGTAACCACGGTCAAGGAGCGATCGCATAGCAAGCTCGCGGTCCTGGTAATGTTTGGCCCCAAGCTGCTCGATCAAGGCCGCAATGTCGTCTCCAGAGCCGCCACCAGTGCCCGCATCAACGCCAGCCGACATCACAACGCCTATGACCACCGCGATAACCCAAGGCCACCGATGCATACCCGATTGTTCGAAGTTCTGCCGCATTTCAATCATCCTTATCCTTCCCATCCCTCAACTCCTGCCGGTACTTCGACGTGAACGCATCCACTGAGCAAGGCTTAATCCTGCTGCCGTCGCCGGGGCATTACCGTGATCGAGATGCATGACCAGCGGGATGTGTGAGGATACGTTTCCGCCGCCGTCACAATCAGATGCCGCAGAAACGCCTCGCCCGCAAATTTTCGGGAACCGCGTGAGGCCTAAATGATCACCGGGCTGTGGGTTGTCTCCGTAGCCTCCATGATCGCCTGAATCTGATCCATATTGTTGACGTCGAAGGCCGGCATTCCATAGCCGTTCTCGGCGGCATGGTTAAGGAGCGATCGCATGGGTAAAATGGGCATAGTCTCAAATGAATAACGTCTGTTCGACGAGGACGTTCTGCGCGTGCTCGTTGGCGTGAAGTCGTGGCTGAGACATCGCCGTATCTGCCGGCTGAAAGGCGAGCGCTAAGTATAGATCATTTGCCATTGTTTCACAAGCAGTCTTGGCATCCCGGATGTACTACATACAAGGGGGCAGGTAGGTGTGGCGTGCGTTTTCGACGCTTTCCGTGTAGTCTCTGATACTACCTTGATGCACAGTTAGCTATCCAACCAGGAGAAAGATCCTTGCCACGGAGACAGTAGAGTATAAAGGGGGGGTTGCCCGAAGGCGACCGCTGTCCCCCTCGTCGAACCGGACGTGCGGTTTTCCCGCATCCGGCTCTCGCGTAAGGCGTTCGTCGCAATTTTCAGAGATAGATTAGCCCCAAATCGGCAAAATGCGCTGGGACCCGGCGGGGTCTGCCCTGGTCCAAAATTCATAACAAGATTTCAGTTAATTTATTATAAACATTGCGATAGCCATAAAGTGCCGTTAGAAGAATTTTTCTGCTGCGAAAACTGCAAGGCCGAGACCACAAGATCCGCACACGCCGTAGCCAAACTCCGTCTCGGCTCCGATTTCACAGATTCTGGCATCAAAACCAAGCGCTAAGGTGTATAAATCCATCCGATCGGATTGGTAAAGCACGAAAATCACGTAGATTGTGACTTCCTTAGTAGGTCCGACCCTGCCGCGACCGTGCTGCCGCGACCGTGTGGAGCCTCCGAACTGCCCGCGGCGGCTGAAAAGCAAACTGCAGCGCACCTCCGCAAGACGCCAAACATCAAATAATAGGTGCGGCCCCACTCCCCGACAATCAGTGGCGGCTGCCGCCGCGAGGCGAAGGGAAAGACGAGCGGCTAAAAGAAGAAACTGCGGACTCCGCAAAACCGCTAATTCGTGATAGCATGGAAGCGGCGCGGCACGAGACGCAAACATCCATCGGCACCGGAACGTCGATATCACGAGCCACGTATAGCTGCGCACGCGGTCACCCTGGAAGCAGCATGGTACGTCCCTGCGCGCCGGCGTACTCCGCAACGATCGCCTCGATCGACTCGTCCGGCTTCAACCCGAGTGCCTGGGCACGGTCGAAACGCATCACCTTCGGCCACGACGCCATGACATCGACGACTGCAGGGTCCGGTTCAAAACGGATAGTGCCGACACCGGCAACGCCGCTGGCCACCACCGCCTGTGCAATCTCCGCAGCGGTCGGTGCCAGTCCCGGGCCGTTGATCGTGCGATAATTGCCGAGGGCGCCAGGTTCGAGTTCGCTCAACTCAATGAACGCCGCAATGCATCTGGGGATACTCAACACCGGGATCTGCGTCTCCGGCGTAACCGGGCAGACATAGTCACGACCAGCAACCGGTTCGCGGATGATCATGCTGGCGTAGCCGCTGGCCGCCGTATTGGGTTCGTCCCGCACAATGATCGCAGGCAGCCGTATGCCACGCCCGTCGACGTAGCCCTTGCGCGAGTAATCGTTCAACAGCTGCTCGATAATCACCTTGGCAACGCCGTAGCTGTTCTG
>CAUZRT010000172.1:0-7286 GCA_963582235.1 Lentisphaeria bacterium | reverse complement strand
TGATCTCGTCAACGGCGAGATGGCCATTGCCGAAGCGGTGGCAGCGCTGTGAGATATCCAATTCCTTCGCTCGACCCTCGGTACGTTGCTTTCCGTCTCTGCGCCAGTGTTCCGTCCTTCTTACACCGGAACTCACCGAATCGCCAATCGGACGCGCAATGAATTGTTCCGTCGTCGTCCTCGTCCTCGACGGTCGATTCGAGGACGAAGAACGAGAACGATTTGTTTCCCCGTATAGCAAAACTGGCAGCGCCAGAACCTCACTGAACGCCGAACTGGGTTTACACGCGATAGATCCGCGCCGCGTTGCAGGAAAACATTGCAGTACGCTCATCCTCCGAGAAGCCGTCCGTGATTTCACTGAACGCGTCGAAGAGCACGTCGTAACTGCTCCAGAGCCGGTCCACAGGGAAATTGGAGGCGAACCTGCAGCGGCCCGTCCCGAAAATATCGATGGTGTTCAATTTCGATGACAGACGACTGTCTCTGGACAATGGCGCAAATACGGATAACGAATCGTTATGTTACGTCAAGTCATCATCGATCCGTTTTGCGGTGACGGATAAACCGGGTCATTTCGACTCGCTTCGTTTTGAGTGCTAATTTCCCGACATGCGAGATACGGGCTCACCTTC
The DNA here is from genome assembly GCA_963582235.1 of Lentisphaeria bacterium. Taxonomy (GTDB): domain Bacteria; phylum Verrucomicrobiota; class Lentisphaeria; order JABSQK01; family CAJWLW01; genus CAUZRT01. The sequence continues at coordinate 6,651 of CAUZRT010000172.1, read as the reverse complement.
AGCTCGGTGAGGAGGATTGAAATGACGATTAAAAAAGATCGATTTGGTAAGAATGCCTTTTCACTACAACCTAAAACCGCGACTGCTTACACGTGATGAATATCATGAGCTCGATAACGGAGTCATGGGTGTCGTGTTTGAAGTCCGCAGCAAACTCGGCAGGGTGCATGGCGAGAAGATTTATCAACACGACCTGTTTCGGCGGCTCCAGAGAAGAATCTTTGATGTCAGACGTGAAGTCCCGATCGTAGTTGAATTTCATACCTTTCGTGAGACATTCTATATGGATCAACTTCAGCAACCCGGCCATTACGCTTAAATATCTTTCTCTCTAAACCGTCATGTCAATGATCGTCATGTCAACTCCTGCGGCTGTTCTTCCAATGTCGGCCTACTCCGATGCAGCCCCTAACAATATTTAAATCGTCCTGCCGATAATGGTCATGTCAGCTCTTCCCAATGCTCTTTCCGACCTGCCCACTCCAGCCCTCCTGCTTGACTGGCCGGTCGCCCTGCGGAACATCGAAACGGCCGCCCGCTTTGTTGACGGTAAACCGGTTCGGCTGCGGCCCCATTTCAAGAACCATAAATGTCCAACGTTGGCAATCGCGCAGCTGACCGGCGGCGGCTGCGTCGGGATGACGGTGGCCACTGTTGCCGAGGCCGCTGCCCTTGTCGATGCGGGCATGGATGACATCCTGATCGCCAACGAGGTTGTCGGTACTGCAAAGATCGCGCGACTTGTCGACCTGAGTGAGCGCGCCGTGGTGCGCGTCGTCGTCGATACCTTTGAAAACGCTCAAACGATTTCGAAGGCCGCAATCGACGCCAGTACGCGAATCGGGACGCTGGTGGAGATAGATATCGGCTCGCACCGATGCGGGGTATCGCCCGGCGCACCGGTACTGGATCTTACGCGCCGATTGCTCGATCTGCCGGGACTGCGTTTCGACGGGCTCCACGCGTACCATGGTCATGTCGTCGGTAACTTCGATCGCGCCGAACGTGATGCCGCCGCCCGGGAGACGATGATTCCCGCCATCGAATCCCGGCACCTTCTCGAGTCCGACGGGATCGCCTGCGGAATTCTAACTGGCGCCGGGACGGCAACATTTTACATCGTCGGTGAGATGGATGATGTGGATGAACTGCAGATCGGCAGTTACGTCACCATGGACTGGTCGTATACAGACCGCGTCGGCGACATGTTCGACATTGCCCTCACAGTGCTAGCCTCGGTGATCAGCGCGACCACAGATCGATTTGTTCTCGACGTCGGCGTCAAGGGCGTGGCGGACGAATACGGACACCCGAGGATCCTCGATCATCCCGAATTCGAGGTCCCACGGTTTCGTGCCGAAGAGCACACGATCGTCCATGCACCCAATCACGGCATACGCGTCGGCGATCGGGTACGGGTGCTCCCGAGCCATTGTTGCGCTACGTGCAATCTCCATCGGCAGATGGTCCTGCACGAGGGCGAAACCGTCCGGGATGTCTGGCCCATGTACTCGCAAGGGTATGGATTGGACGAGTATTTCGACGACAATCCGTAATCCTATAAAAAAGTGGCTGCGAATGAAGTCTCAAAACCATCCCCATTATTACGCCATCGGTCCCCGTGACCTTGACCGGCTTTTCCGGGCCACTCTGGCCTTGCGGGGCCATACCGGTTTCGACGCCATCCAAACCTGTTCCGATCTGAACGGCAAATTTATGACATTGGCGAAGGCCGAAGCGGTCCTCGGCTGGTTCCCGAAAGGTGGGTAGTGCAACACCCCTCCAACAACCGCACAGAATTTCTCCAGCCTGGATTATTCATAAATCCCGCATGCGGGACTGTGAGCCCACATTACGCGTCATCTCGCGGTCCTAGGTTGCCGTTCTCCCGCATTCGGGATCACTGCTGACTTGCGTCAGCCCGTCTCGCTGTCGCTCGGCCGGCCACCGATCTCAACGTATCTCGATACGCCTGTACTCGGTGCCCGGCGCGAAAACCACGATCTGACGCGAACTGTGGACTTCCACGTGACAATCCGTCAGCCGACGGATCACGGAATCGCGACAAAAATTTATGAATAACCCAGACTAGCTCGAGTATCCGAACGACAACCAATCCGAATCCGGGAGAAAAACTAATGGCGAAAACAGGACGAAACGAACCGTGCCCGTGCGGCAGCGGTAAGAAATATAAGAACTGCTGCCTCGCAAAGGACGAAGCGAGATCATACGACGAACAGGCTGAGGAAGCGCAGGGACCGGGGCCGGAGCCAGCGCCGGAGCCGGAGGCCGGGCAACAGAAAAGCACGGAGTCTCCGACCCGCAAGACCGCATTCTGGGAGACACTGGGAAAGGGCGGTCGCACCCGCCAACCCCCCGGACGTGCCGGCGGCCGCCAGCACCGCTGACTCGACCAGCGGCAATCCTAAAGTGTGGCAGGATAGCTTTGCCGTCCGGTCCTACCGTCCGGTAGGATTTTCCGATGTCTTGACCGGCAACACGCCGGACGGGTGCTCCTGTGAAACACGGCAAGGGCGTTCTACTTACCGGACCCGCGTTTGAAAGGCAAGCGTTTCCGCGAGCCGGTGCGACGTCGTAGCGGCTCGCGGGGGCGCTCGCCCTCCAGGGGTATGACTGCAATCATCATTTCGACGAACAACAAGAGCCGGCAATCCGCAGGGGAGTCGAGACAACCAACGGTTCCACATACACCCGAAACCATGAACCCATCACCCACCTTAGTGGCGCCACGTGAGTCACGTTCCACGTGGCCATCCGTCAGTTGACGGATGGCTCACGCCATTCCCGCAAATGTCCCGCGCCTTTAATCTTCATTCCGATTTCGAACCAGCCGGAGATCAGCCGCAGGCGATCGCGGCGATTGCCGACGGCCTGATCGACGGCAAATCGCATCAGACGCTTCTTGGTGTTACGGGCTCGGGAAAAACGTTCACATTGGCGAATGTCATCAGCCGGGTGCAGCGGCCGGTGCTCGTGATTTCCCATAACAAGACGCTCGCGGCCCAGCTCTACAGCGAGTTCAAGAATTTTTTCAAGGGCAGTGCCGTCGAGTATTTCGTCAGTTACTACGACTACTACCTGCCCGAAGCATATATTCCGCAGACGGATACCTACATCGCCAAAGATGCGCATATCAACGAGGAAATCGAAAAACTCCGGCTCGCGGCAACCAGCTCGCTGATGGAGCGGCGCGACGTGATCATCGTCGCCAGCGTCTCGTGCATCTACGGCCTTGGCTCGCCGGAAGATTTTAATGCCATGTCCGTGTCGCTGGCGGTCGGCGAGGAAACCGATCGCGACAACTGTCTCCGCGACCTAGTCGATCTGCAATACAATCGGAACGACGTCACCCCGGGACGCGGCAATTTCCGGGTCATCGGCGACACGGTCGATGTCTATCCGGCCCACCGCGACGATTTTGTCCGGGTCGAATTCTGGGGCGACCTGGTGGAAAAGATCACATACCGCGATCCGCTGACGGCGAAAATCACCGGGACCGTCGAAACCATCACCATCTTTCCCGCAAAACATTTCATCATGCCCCAGGAGCGCATGCATCGCGCCGAAGCCGCCATTATCGAGGAAATGAAAGCGCAGGTCCGTTTGTTCGAGGAATCGGGCCGGCTTGTCGAGGCGCAACGGATCTTTCAGCGCACCCAATACGACTTGGAGATGATGCGGGAATTGGGGTACTGCAGCGGCATCGAAAACTATTCCCGCCATCTCTCGGGACGCTCCCCCGGATCCCGTCCCTACACCCTGATCGATTATTTCCCGGACGACTTCATAACGGTAATCGACGAATCCCATGCGACCATTCCGCAGGTCCGGGCCATGTACAAGGCGGACCGGAGCCGCAAAACGACGCTCGTCGAGCACGGGTTCCGGCTGCCGTCGGCGCTTGACAACCGGCCGCTGAATTTCGAGGAGTTCAACACGCTGATAAATCAGGTCATTTATGTATCGGCTACTCCGTCGGATTACGAGATCGAGCATTCCGTGCCGGTCCAGCAGGTGATTCGCCCCACCGGGCTGCTGGATCCGCAGATGATCGTGCGCCCTTTGGACGGCCAGGTTGATGATCTCATTAATGAAATCCGTGACGCCGCCAAGCGCAAGGAACGGATCCTCGTAACGACCCTGACCAAACGAACCGCCGAGGATCTGACCGAATACCTTCGCGATATCGACATCCGGGTCACCTATCTTCACTCGGGTATCGACGCCATCGAGCGGGTCGACATTCTGCGCGACCTGCGCTCGGGCAGTTTCGATTGTCTGATCGGGGTAAATCTGCTCCGCGAGGGCCTCGATCTGCCGGAGGTCTGTCTGGTCGCAATTCTCGATGCCGACAAAGAAGGCTTCCTGCGCTCCAAAACGTCGCTGATTCAAACAGCCGGACGCGCCGCTCGGAACGAAAAAGGACGTGTCATTCTCTACGCCGATAAGCTCACCGACAGCCTGCAGCACGTCATCCAGCTCACCAATGACCGGCGGCAGCGGCAGCAGGATTACAATCAGCAGCACGGCATCACGCCACGAACGGTCAAACGCGCCGTTCAGGAAAGCCTCCACCTCTACAGCGAAGGCAAGGAAAAGGAAGTCTCCGTCCTCCGCGAGGCCGATGAGGATTTCGATCTTTCAGAAGCGATTCGCAGCATGGAGTCCGAGATGATGGAAGCAGCGGAACGGCTCGAGTTCGAGCGCGCCGCCATGCTCCGCGATCAGATCGCGTCACTGAAGGAAACCGCCGAACCCGCCAGGGAACCCGAGCGCGCCTCGATCGCCGCCAAGTCGGGACGCCCGCGATGGCGCCGGAAGACGCGGTACTGATCAGAAGACAGAGGATGAGTCATTTTACCGAGGCAGACCCGAATACACTGAATTAAGCGATATCGCACAGCCTGTGCGACAATACCCTTTTTGCAACCGCTGCTTGCTAAAATTCCATTGACAAAGATGCCCGATTCCGATATAGCAACACCACATCAAGGAGATACCCAGATGGCCATTTCCAAGGACGAACCGGCACCGATCGAGGGCGACTTTCTCGATAACCTGACCGAAAAACAGCAAGGCCGGCTCGATCAGCTCGTCCTCGAGGGGATTCAATCCGGTCCGGCCACCGGGTGGATCCGCCAGGACGTGGAGGAAATTCGGCAGCAAATCCGTGCCAAAGCCCAGCAAAAAAAAGCCACTGCATGAGCGTACGAGTTGTTCGCCGGCCTCAATTTCACGTTGACTCTGCCGATAAAGCTCTTCGCATGGCGGACGACAATCCACAAGCCTCAGAGCAATTTATAGACACCGTCGACCAAACCTGCAAAACTCTTGCCCGAATGCCCGGAATGGGAAGCCTTTGTCGTCGCCTCAAGAAGAGCCCAACTGGTCTCCGCACCTTCCGCGTCTCCAACTGACTTCGAAAGAATCGAGCCTACTACTATTCCAGAGTGCACGGCATCGAAGCTGTCAGACTTCTCCACGACTCTGAAGACTTGGAACGAGAAAACATCGCAGCCACTATTTAAATCGAACGCCACCTTGAGCGCATCTTCGCCGAACCGTAGTCTCCCCCACACCAATGATGATGGCAGTGTGTGCATCGAAGACAAGGTTCCTGCGCCAATGTCGGGGATCTCGTCGAAGACCTCTGATGCCACCGTCCGGTGACGTTCCGTCGGGACTAGGGCAACGACGCTGGGGGAGGCAAGAGTGGCGTCAATGAATGACCACGCTTCGGCAAGCGAGAAGGGCTTGCTAAACACATTCGGATGGGAGGAAACGCGCAGAAACTCGCAAACGATACCCCACGTCACATGCCAAGGGGTTGACTGGCTGCGCCAGAATTCCATGAGGTGACGGCACTTCTCATGGTCTGGCGAATCCGTGTCGGCCACGTAGGTCAGGATGTTCGTGTCCACTACGAACATCATCAACGCTCGATGACGTCGTATAGAGCTTCTCGATTCGCCATATTGACCCGCGCCCCACCGCTGCCAAACTTCGGGAGCGACGGCAAATCCTGATGAGGCGGCGGCTTCGCCAGAAGCATGTGAAGAGCACACTCAACGAGTTCCGACATAGTCCGCCCCTGGCGCCCGGCTTCGCGCTTCAACTGGCGCATCATCACGTCACTTACATTGAGGGTCGTCTTTATATGGAAAACCATATCCCGCGTATGGCCAGACGCCAATCCGGCTTCTCGCAGCGATCCAAATCAAGTAAAAATCCTACTGCCAGTCATGAACTCTACGACCAGCAGAGGATTTTTAATAGAAAATCTTTTGCCAGTAGGTGAGATAATCCGCGGGCAGGGTGCGCAGGTCGATGGTGGCAACCAGCGTCCGGCCGATCTCGCCAAGATGGTCGCGGGCATGAATCTCAAAGGTGTAGACCCCGGATTCCGAAAGCAGCATGGTGCTGTTTATCCGACCATAAACGTCATCGAGACAGTCGGCAAGCGCCATTTCATTGTCGTACCATGCGTCCCGACACTTCAGGGCAAATTGCAGTTCCTCATGCGTCAGGCCGGCAACCGCCTGAATCATTTCGGGCGTCGACGAAAAAAAGGCCGGCTTGCCGGTGAATCTCTCTACACCGGGCGGCGCGAAGATACGAATGACGTCCTGT